>JANNBA010000198.1:0-1646 GCA_031384845.1 Bacteroidota bacterium | reverse complement strand
GCTATAACAGCATTCAAAAAGCAGGTGTTTTTTTTACAAATCATCCCCAAAAAGCCCAAACAAGTTACTACTATTCTTTTTTTTTTGGCGCACATCGCCCGTCCTGCACACCACCTGTCCCGCTGCACGCTATATCTTTTTGGATTTTCCGAAAAAGAAAATCCAAAAAGGATGCCGCTACATCGGGGCGATTTTAGACTTTTTGGGGTTTTTGAGACGTTATTTGTTGGAGGTTTTTAGTAGATCGAGGCAGAGTAATTTCATCCAAAACCCATAAGACAAAATCCAAACAAAAAAATTGAAAAATAATCAAATAATTAAAACAAAAATAATATATCTGTCATTATAAAAGCAACAAACTTTCGCAAATCTACCCGAAAATGGATGTAAATATTAAGCTGGTTGAAGAAATTTATAAGTTAGCAAATATTTTGAAAAAATGATACCAACAGAAATTATATTAAAAGTAGGGAAAAATTTGCAAATTGAATCTAATGATATTTCGTTAATTATTCAATCGGAAAACATTAATAGATTATCAAATTTAATATGGTCTAAAGAACTTGCTAAACTTACAAACAGTGAAATTATTTTTTTATTCAAAGGAATAGTTTATTTGGAAAATGAATTTAATTGGACTGGTGGTTCAGTTGCAGGCGGAATTTGGATTTATAGAGAAATTCAAAACAGGGGATTGGATAACGATTTTTCGGTTGCAAATTGGTCTTTATTAAATTCTAAAAATGAATATATTCCTTTCGGTTCAACTAATTATAATTCTAAAAATATAGTAGAATATTTTAGAGCAAAATCAAATATTAGCCATAGAAGAAGTATTGAAATAGTACAAAAAGAAAAAAGATTGTTAGCACTAAAAATTGAAGGTTTTGAAAAAAAAATAGAAAAACTACTAAACGAAATTGAGTATTTAAAAAACAAGTTATTACTTTCAAACAAAAACATTAAAGAAATGTCAGAAATAATATTGTGTGATAATACAAAACCTATTTATTTTTATCATTCTGAAATAGAAAAAATATTAAATGATGAAAATGTTGAAGTTGAAATTTTGATTAAAATTCTTTCTAAATTTAAAGAAAAAGAAAAGCGAAATACGAAAGTTCTAAAAACAAAAATTGAACAAAAAATAAAAATTTCTGCTAACAGCCAGCCTTCCCTCGACCTCGAAAAGCCAACAATGAATCGCAATCATCGAATACCGACAAAAAACATGAGATAAGCTCCAGTTAATCGGAACCGAGTTTTGCAAAAATTACTTTGCCAGCTCGCTCTTTCTGGCTCGGGTGGGGTTTTTGCCTTGAATTTAAACATTGTTTTTGCTTTTATATTCCGGGAAAGTTCAGGCTAACCAAATTCCCAACTTCTAGAAGACATGAGATATTGTGCGAAATATTTGAAAAAATCGCCGCTGAATTGAAACTTGAAAAAAATATTGTATTTTTGCATTCAAATAGCATATTATGGTAATCGCAAATCCGATTTACGATGTAGTTTTCAAAAAAATGATGGAAAATGATAAAGTTGCAAAATTTTTCATTGGAACATTATTAGAGCAAACTATTGAAACTGTTGAAGTAAAACCACAAGAATTTACTTATACAGATGAATTGGCTGGGCTTGCAGTT
>JANNBA010000160.1:0-39728 GCA_031384845.1 Bacteroidota bacterium | reverse complement strand
ATTTGCATAATATCTTGATGAAACATAATAAGAAAGACGAATGGCATAAAGGAAAATACAAACAACATAGCAACGCAGTTGAAGCAAATTATCCAGATGGAACTAAACAAATAGTTTTTCAAACAACCGAAGCAGGATTTACAACTGAAAATGCAATGCAAAACCGAAATTAACCTTGTATATTTGCACTCAAAACTGGTATTCATCATAAGAAAAATTACGTGGTAATAATCTTCTAATGCACTAAATATCAGTTTAATATACTAATATTTTAACACTTGTGTTTGATAAAATTTAATCAGTTTTTATTTTTTGTCATGTACTAAAATAAAAAAGCAATCTAAAAGCTACATTTTTTAAATTAAAAAAGGAGTGTTTTTGCATATAAATGTGGCTTTGTAGTAATTTTTTTATTAAAAACGGTAAAAACCCATCCAATCCTGATGTTTTTTTAACAAAAAAATCATTTCTTCATAAATTAATTAATTTCAAAAAAATGATAAAATTTCAATAAGCCTTTGTAAACCCAATCAATTTTTTAATGAAATAATAATTTTAATAATAATAATGTAAAAAACACCGCCAAACAACATATCATTTTAAATATAAAATGTTAAAGTTTCGTTTTTATTAAATAAAATTCAAATAAATTTATAAATTTGCATTTCAAAACAGAGGAGTGGTTTCCTTTGATTTTATAAATTTTTTCATAATTTATAATTTTTTGGTTGGTTAATAGCATTAAATCCTGGTCAATATTTGACTGGGTTTTTTTGTTTTCATACCTTTGGAACAAAATTTGCATAGCATTTATAAATACTTCTTAAAGATGAAAAAATTATTGCTTTTGATACCGATTGCGCTTTTGATGGGTTTTGCTCCTCAAAAAGAAAGAGCCTTTGGAGTTGGCGAATGGTTCAAATTTAGAATCCACTACGGGTTTGTAAACGCCGGCTATGCCACCCTCGAAGTAAAAGAAGGTACCCGAAACGACAAAAAAGTATTTCACGCCATAGGACGGGGTTATACAACCGGTATGACCAAGCTTTTTTTTCCTGTAAACGACAATTATGAAAGTTTTTTTGACAAAGAAACCGTCAGCCCTTTTCAATTTATCAGAAAAATAAACGAAGGCGGATACACCAAAAATCAAGAAGGTTTTTTCAATGCAGCACAAAAAAGTGTTTTTGTAAAAGATTATAAAAACAACACTGAAAAAACTTTTGAAGTACCGAACAACGTTCAAGATATTTTGTCAACGTTTTATTATCTGCGAAATTACCCTAAAATCGACAGTATGAAAGTAGGCGAATCTGTGGCTATCGATATGTTTTTTGACGAGGAGACCACAAAGTTTAAACTAAAATACCTTGGTACTCAAGATATCGAAACCAAATTTGGAACAATTCCTACAATGGTTTTTAGGCCGATGGTACAATCTGGACGCATTTTTAAAGAGAAAGAAAGTGTAACAGTTTGGATTTCTGATGATGATAATAAAATGCCTATACGCATCAAAGCCGACCTCAAAATTGGTTCGCTCAAAGCAGATTTGGACGGATTTAAAGGATTAAAATACCCATTTACTGTAAAACAAGACCCAGAATGAACCAAAAAAGAGACACTTTATTAGCGGCTATCGATCAGAAATTTGAGGCTATAAACCAAAAAACCGAAACCCAACTCGAGGGTTTGTTATGGTCCAAACCAATCACATATTGGGATTATATCCAAACCGATGCATTGCTGAATTTGCAAACCCAACGTACCACTTTGCCAGACGAAATGGTATTTATTATGTACCACCAAGTAAACGAATTATTATTTAAAATGATCCTGTGGGAAACCAATCAAATATCTCATAATGAAGCACTTGAAGTTGGTTTTTTTACAGAAAGATTGATGCGCATAAGCCGCTATTTTGATATGCTAACCACCTCATTTGATATTATGGGCGATGGAATGGATGTAGCACAATACATGAAATTTAGAAATACTTTGACCCCCGCAAGCGGTTTTCAATCTGCACAATATCGCATGATCGAGTTTGCTTCTACAGATTTGATCAACTTGATAGACCACCGTTTTAGAGCAACCATAGACCGCAACACCCCTTTTGAACATGCTTTTGAACATCTGTATTGGCAGGCCGCCGGAAAAGATTATCACAGCGGGCAAAAATCATTTTTGTTGCTTGAATTTGAAAGAAAATACAAAGGTTTATTTTTGCAAACGATGCAAGAATATAATACTATCAATTTGTGGCAAAAATTCAAACAGCTACCAGAGTTGGCTCAAAAAAACCCAAAATTGATTCAAGCCATGCGACATTATGATCATACGGTAAATATCAGTTGGGTGATTGGCCATTTGAACGCTGCCAAAAAATATATAGAAAGTGGCAATGGGCTTGCCGAGGCAACAGGTGGTAGCGATTGGCAAAAATATTTGCATCCCAAATACCAAAGGCGCATTTTTTTTCCAGAATTATGGTCAGAAAGCGAACTCAAAAACTGGGGCGTCGAAACAACAACCGAATAAAAAACCCGTAGAATAGTCATCATAATATTTTATTTTTGAAAAAGTCAATCTTTTTTTTATTAGTAATTTTTGCAGTTTCTTGTCAAAAAAAAGAAACCAAACCAACTATTGTTTCAAACCCAGAGCCCGAAATTGTTGATTTTGGACTTTGTTTTAACGATTTTGATGTAGTGCAAGATACGATTGCCGAAGGAGATAATTTTGGTTCTATTATTGCAAAACAAAATATAGGCTTGAACAAAATTCATGAATTGGTTGCCAAAATCAAAGATAGTTTTGATGTTCGCAAGATCAAAATCGGAAAGCCCTTTACGCTTTTTAGAAATAAAAACAAGAGCAAAAAGCTTGCCTATTTTGTTTATCAGCCAGATCAAAGTAGCTATATTGTAGTAGATTTTCGCGACAGCGTTTTGGCCTACAAAAAAAACCGTCCTGTCACCTTCAAACGACGCACTATTGCTGGCGAATTAAATGGTTCATTGTCTGAAACGTTAAAACAAAAAGGCGTATCTGCGTCGTTATCTACCCAGTTGATTGGGGTTTATAAATGGTCTATCGATTTTTTTAAATCAAAAAAAGGCGACAAATTTGCCATTACTTTTACCGAAAGGTTTATAAATGATAGCATTTATGATGGTGTTGACAATCTTGAAGCGGCATTTTTTGAATACAAAGGCAAGACTTTTTATGCCTTTCCGTTTGTGCAAGATACCATTTCGGGCAAAATTGAATATTATGACGAGGAGGCCAAGGTTTTGAAAAACGTATTTCTAAAGGCACCTCTAAAGTTTGTCAACATTACCTCACGATATACAAAAAGCCGGTTTCATCCCGTACAACAAATTTGGAAAGCACACAACGGCACAGATTATGCCGCACCAACAGGCACGCCAATTATGACCACGGCCGCAGGTGTAGTAGAGCAAACCGGTTATACGGCAGGCAATGGCAATTTTGTAAAAGTAAAACACCAGGGCAAATATGCTACACAATATTTGCACATGAGCCGCATTATGGTGCGTCGAGGTCAAAATGTGAATCAAGGCGATATTATAGGTTTGGTGGGTAGCACAGGTCTTGCGACTGGGCCACATGTTTGCTATCGCTTTTGGGTAAACGGCGTACAAGTAGATGCGCTAAAACTCAAATTGCCCAATTCTGAACCATTAAGCGCACGTTATAAACCACAATTTTTGAAAACAATGTTGCCCCTCAAGCGCGAATTAGATAGCGTTTCGGGTTATATAAAACCAAAATTTGGATAGAAAAAACAACAACCTGCTGCAATATTTTGAAATTTTGATGCTAAAACTTTTATATTATAAAAACTTTTTTATTTTTGTTAAAAAAAGCATGAGAAAAATGGCACTTGTTTTTTTGATTTTTACCTCCATTAATTGGGCGCAAGAAAAATCAAAAATTTTGTATTCAAAAGAAATTCTTAGGATTTCTTCTGGAAAAAATTTAGAAATAGAATCAGAAGTTTTAGAAAGCCGTTGGATTGCAAAAAGTAATAACACCCAAGATTATAGCATTCGTACTGGTTTTGATAGTTTTAGTGACGTTTTTGGTATTAAAGGTTTTACTATTAATGAAAAATCTGACAAAAAAAGCAATCTTTCATCAATGGATATTAGCCTTCACGATGCCGAAGACAGCAATATTTTTAAGAGCGATTCAAAATATTATTATTTTATGTTGCCCAATGTTGAAGACAATTCTACCATTACATATTCATACAAAAACCGTTATAAGCAACCTAGATTATTGTCTTCATTTCATTTTCAAAATCAATTAGCTACAGAAAATGCGATGTTTCAGATCAAGTGTTTGCCTTCAATAAGTATTGGGTATAAACTTTTTGGTAATTTTCAAGACAAAATTATCTTTAGTAAAACTAAAGAGGACGAATTTGATGTTTATACATGGGAGGCAAAAGATTTGCCTGCATTTGAAAGTGAAGCAGGAATGCCAAATTATAAATATTTTTTGCCTCATTTGATTTATTATGTCAAGGATTATGAAATAAAAGGTATAAAAAATACGCTTCTAAATACTCCAAATGAGCTTTATAAATGGTATTTTGAGCTGGTAAAGGACATCAACAAAAAAGATGAAACTGCATTGAAAAATAAATCTTTGGAGTTGATTAAAGACAAAAAAACTGATTTTGAAAAAGCAAAAACAATATATCAATGGATTCAGCAAAATTTACATTATGTTGCTTTTGAAAACGGGATGGGAGGATTTGTGCCTCGAGAGGCCGGAGACATTTTTGAAAAACGATATGGTGATTGCAAAGACATGGCAAACATTTTGAATCAAATGCTTCGATATGCAAAACTTGATGCGCATCTCACTTGGGTAGGCACTCGCTCAAAACCCTATACGTATATTGATGTGCCAACTCCGATAGTTGACAATCACATGATTACAAACGTTTTACTCGATGGAAAAAGTTATTTTTTAGATGGTACAGATAAATTTTGCCCATTTGGGTTTCCGTCATCGATGATTCAAGGAAAGGAAGCTTTGATCGGAAAATCTGAAAATGATTTCAAGATAGAAAAAATTACTGAAGTACCTGCAAATCTAAATGTTATCGACATAAAAATGAAATTAAGTTTGCAAAATAATGATGTAATTGGCACTGCAGACGCCTTGATTTCTGGATTGCCAAAGAGTGATTTTTTGAACAGAATTTCCGCCAATAACCAAAAAGAATTAGTCATTTTGAAAGACATTATAGCGTCAAACAATAAAAAAATCAATTTAGAAGTTATTGCATTTACAAAAAATGATTACCAAGATTCGCCTTCAAAAATTGAATATTCGCTCAAGTTTGAAAATGTTATAAAAGACATCAATTCAAAAACATTATTAAAACCGCTATTGCTATTTCCGTTGAAAGAACTTGCAATTGATATTGAAAGCAGAAAACTATCAATAGAAAATGATTTTGCTTATCAATATGACATCAGTTATGAATATGAAATTCCAGAAGGATCTAAAATTGAGTTTTTGCCCGAAAATGCAAAAACCGAAAATGAATTGGGAGCATTTGAGATTCAATACAAGGTTTTGAATAACAAAATTAATGTAACACAAAAAATTATATCCAAAAAATTAATGCTTCAGACCAAAGATTTTAACCTATGGAATGTTTTTATAAAATCATTAAACAAACAATATAACCAATCTATAATACTGACAAAATGATCAAAAAAAGCCTACAAATATTCTTGCTATTTATAATTTTTCATGCAAAATCACAAGAAATAAAAGATTATACCTGGGACGAAAAACCAGTTTTTGCAGAAGTTCCTGCAGAATACAAAAATCAAGCAGCCGTCGTTTTGTTAGACAGAAGATGGGTTCACACCAGAGTAGGACAATATGCTTTTGCAAATTTTGTGATGAATCATACGGCTATTAAGATTAATAAGGCCGAAGAAATCAACAATTATAACAAAATTAAAGCCGAAGATGGAGGGCGAGTGCGAGATCTTCGGGATTTTCATGCTCGGATTATCAAACCTAATGGTCAAATAAATGTTTTGTCGTCCGACAAAATTGTTGAAGTCGAATCAGACAAAATAAAATCAATTGTTTTTGAAGGAGTTGAAGCAGGCGATATTTTAGAATATTATTTTATTCTAAAAGAAAATCCGTCCTCCTATAGTGTTGAAATTTTTCAGAGAGAAATCCCGGTTTTGAAAGCAGAGTTTATACACACTCGATATGGTGTAATTTTTGAAATTTTTTCCTCGGATTTGTTTTCAAAAGGTTCAGATAATGACAAAGAAATCGAAACAGCAATCAATATTCCGCCATATTTTAAAGAAAAAAACGCTGCAAATATTAAAAATTTGGTCAAATTAATCTACATGATTACTGTACCGCCGACAGACTACTATCAATGGAATAATTTTTTTATAACCCATTTTTCAAAACCAAGTTTTCAGTATTTCAAAAAAAATCAAGCAAGGGAATTTATAGAAAACTTGAATGTTGGAGCGGTTTCAACTGAAGAAAAAGTAATAAAAATTGACAATTATATCAAAACAAATTTTGAATTTGTAGCCCAGGGAGAAACGGCAAAAAAAGTTAAAAACCTTGGCGATGGCAAACAAAAACTCAAAGCAAGTGACATTTTTGATCTATATGGTTTTGCTTTTAAGGAGCTCGAGATACCGTATCTGATTTGTGTTGGAATGTCGCGCTTTTTGGGCAATGTAGATTCGCAAAAATATGTTGTGCCGCTAACACATGAGTTTATGTATTATATACCAGAAACACAAAAATTTGTTTCTCCTTATGAACAATATTTGTGTTATGGTTTTCCGATGTATGAATTGCAAAGCTCCAAAGGAATTTTGTTTACGCCCCGCAAACGGGGTGAGAGCCTGACTAGCATCGATTTTCCAAAAGCAACAGCAGATTATACCAAAACCGAAACCAATAGCACACTCACTTTGTCTGCAGATTTGAGTAGCGGAACGGTCGAAAAAAGCTTGGCTGTAACCGGCTATGCGGGTCAATTAAACCGTAATTACTACCGCTATCTTATCGAAAATAAAGAAGATAAAGAGCTTGCAGATTTTGTAAAAAACCGCACTTATGGCGAAGACACCGATTTTAAAATAACAACTCATAATATAGAAAACGACAGCTTTGATAACAACCAAAAAAACAACCCATTTGTTATCAAAATAAAAGGCGAAATTGGAGAAACTATGACAGAAACGGCCGGGAATTTGACCCTTGTAAACCTCGGAAAATTAATAGGACAACAATCCGAGTTGTACCAAGAAACCGACAGAAAATTTGATATCGATTTAGATTATGCAAAATCCTACGCTCACAAAATCGTTTTTAACATTCCCAAGAATTTTGAAGTAGAAAGCTACAAAGATTTGATTATCGACAAAAAAACAACAGACGACCCAAAAACAAACTGTAGCTTCAAATCTTCTGCAGAGATTGTAGGAAATCAATTAATAATTACGGTAGTTGAATCCTATAACGGCATTCATTATTCAAAAAAAGAATATCCTGAATATAGAAAAGTGATCAATGCAGCTGCAGATTTTTCAAAAGCTGCGGTGGTCTTAAAACCAAAAATATAAAGATATTAGGGTTACAAAATCCATTTAGACCCAAGAAATAGTTGAGAATTTTGATCAAAACAACTAACTTTGCGCCCTAACTTAATCTGTTTATAGCATGCAACTGTACAACACTTTGAGCGCCGAAGAAAGAACCATATTGATAGACAACGCCGGCAAGCACCGCCTCACGCTGTCATTTTATGCTTATGCGCAAATCGAAAACCCAACCCATTTTAGAAACAATCTTTTCTTATCCTGGAATCCAATCGAGGTGCTTGGACGCATCTATGTAGCCACCGAAGGCATCAATGCACAACTATCGGTGCCTGCAGACCAGTTTTATCTTTTTAAAGAGAGCCTCGACGTATATCCTTTTTTGCAAAACATTCGTTTGAATATTGCCGTAGAACACGACAATTTTTCGTTTTTGAAACTCACCATAAAAGTGCGAGACAAGATAGTGGCAGATGGCCTCAATGACCCCACATTTGACCCTACAAATATAGGTACACATCTTGATGCCAAACAGTTTAACGCCCTTATGACAGAGCCAGACACCATTGTGGTGGATATGCGAAACCACTATGAAAGCGAAATTGGGCATTTTGTAAACGCCATAAAACCAGACGTCGAAACCTTTCGCCAAAGCCTACCGATCATCGAATCGCAGCTTGCCGATCACAAAATCGACAAAAAAATTCTAATGTATTGCACCGGCGGCATTCGCTGCGAAAAAGCAAGTGCCTACCTCAAACACAAAGGCTTTCAAAACGTTTATCAACTTCAGGGCGGCATCATCGAATATACCAAACAAATAAAAGAACAAAACATCGAAAGCCAATTTATAGGCAAAAACTTTGTGTTTGACCACCGCCTCGGCGAGCGTATCACCAATCATATCGTCTCACAATGCCATCAGTGCGGCCAACCCTGCGACACACACACCAATTGCATCAATGATGGCTGCCATCTGCTATTTATTCAGTGCGAAAACTGTGCCCAAAAACTAGAAAATTGCTGCTCTACAAGCTGTCAAAAAACTATTCATTTGCCTTTGGACGAGCAAGTTAAACTCCGAAGCGGACTGAAAAACGGCAACAAAATCTTCAAAAAAGGAAAGTCAGACCAACTTGAATACAAAAACAACAACCCTGTAAAAGCTGTTTTTGTAGAAAATCAAAAACCAAAAACCAAAAAAATAATCCTCGGAAAAGCCATACATTACTATCCAAAAACCAGCATCGGACAGTTTCTACTTAACGAAAACAGCCTGCAAATTGGCGACACAATCCTCATTCAAGGCAAAACCACCGGGAGTCAAACCATAAAAATCAATGCACTATATGTCGATGACAAACCCGCTACAAAAGCCGAACCACACCAAATAGTGTCCCTAAAACTCGCTTTCAGAATCAGACTTTCAGACAAAATTTACTTGCTTTTGGAGTAGTAAAACGAGATTTGTAATTTGTTATTCGTTATTTTGTTTAAGATTTAATTAGGTTTTATCTTTGCGGCTTATAAAATTAAAACAAAAATGCTCAAAAACGATTTATTTCTTTGTGCCTTAAAAGGCGAAACTGTACAGCGGCCACCAGTTTGGATGATGCGACAAGCGGGCAGATACTTGCCAGAATTTATAGCACTTCGTGACAAATACGATTTTTTTACACGCTGTCAAACGCCAGAATTGGCTGCAGAAATCACCTTGCAACCTATCAGAAGAATTGCGCCAGATGCCGCAATTTTGTTTTCGGATATTCTTGTAGTACCACAAGCGATGGGAATTGAGGTATTGATGAAAGAAAATTTCGGTCCATTTTTGCCAAATCCTATCCGAACGGCACAAGATGTCGAAAAAGTGGTTGTGCCAGATGTGCAGCAATCATTAGGCTATGTTTTTGAAGCAATCAAATTGACCAAAGAAATGCTCGATAATGAAGTGCCCCTCATAGGATTTGCGGGCTCACCCTGGACTATTTTTTGTTATGCCGTAGAAGGAAAAGGCTCCAAAAGTTTTGATTCGGCAAAAGGGTTTTGTTTTTCAAACCCAATTGCAGCTCACGTTTTGTTACAAAAAATCACGGATACAACCATACTTTATTTGAAACAAAAAGTAGCTGCAGGATGTGATGCAATTCAAATTTTTGATTCTTGGGGCGGTATGCTATCACCAATAGATTATCAAGAGTTTTCGTGGCAATATATCAATCAAATCATCGAGGAGCTCGCCCCTATAACCCCCGTTATTGTTTTTGGAAAAGGCTGCTGGTTTGCCCTTGGCGAAATGGGAAAAAGCAAGGCCAGCGCACTAGGTGTAGATTGGACCTGCTCGCCCCGAAACGCACGTTATTTGAGCGGTGGCAACATTACGCTTCAAGGCAATTTTGACCCATCAAGGCTTTTGTCTCCTATCCCTACTATCAAAAAAATGGTGCATCAAATGATTGACGACTTTGGAAAAGACCGATATATTGTCAATTTAGGACATGGTATTTTGCCAAACATCCCTGTTGATCATGCCAAAGCCTTTGTTGATGCAGTAAAAGAGTATAATGTGTAGTTTTAATTCTACACGAAAATAGTGGCTTTTTCAATATAAAAATATATCTTTGCAACATAGTTTCGATTTAATAATAAATTTATAAAATTTTAATTATCAACAACTTAAAGAATTAATATAATTTAAGAATTGTTTAAGCATGGTGGTTTTGATTTATGATTATAATTTTTTATTATTGTAAATTATTTTATTAAGTATTATAACTTTTAAAAAACAAGGATATGAAAAAAGATACTTTTCAAAAAACAAATCTAAAAGCAGTTTTATTAGGCCTGTTTTTGATTTGCAATATGATTTTTTATGCGCAAGCAACTCGATTGATACCCGCAGGGTCAATAATCTTGGATATGGGAGTTGTGCCACAAACGGTTGCAAACGGAATGAAACCCTATGGATTGGTGTATGAATTGGTAAAAAACCAAAAAACACCAGTGATTTGGTCTATAAATTCAGCAAAAGCAAAAGATGGTGCTGATTTTGTAGTTGATGGAAGATCCTTCAAAGGAAGTGCCTTTATTATCGAAAAAAAATATGTCAACTCGACCAACGTAATTACTGCAATCAACAACTTTAAGGCTTTAGGTGTGGTTACATATACCACAATTAATCCTGTCACAGTTCCGTTTTATAAAGAAATGCAAGAGTTTCCAGTTTGGGTCGTAGATAATGTAATACCTGCAAATGCAACCACATTTCAAGGCTATTTAAACAATGCCAGTATGCCAGCAGCTTCTTTTGTAGCGGGTTTGCCCAGCACCTTGACCAATTGTCAAGATTTGTTTATTTTACCCCATTCTACGCCATCATGGAATGTTCACAACAAAATTTTGTCATGGAATGATGCACTTTCAAAAGGAGGAAATGCAGGTTATATGTGGGAAGCCTGTTTGTCTGTAAGTTTGATGGAAGCGGTTTATAATCCTGCAGACACAAGAGTTAGGATGAACTTTTTGTCAAAAGACATTACGCCTATAACTACCGCTACTGGTCCCGCGCCTGTTGCACCATTAGTGCCGGATACAGTCCACATTTCTGGAACTGGCCCCTTTACCTATGCTTTTCCTGGAGATCCCTATATGCAGTTTATGGGTACAATGGATGGTGCCATTCTTGCAAGCTCTGCTGAGGCAGAATATTTGCCTGCATTGGGAGGTGGTTGGAATACAGACGTTTTTAGTGGCCCGACACAAACCAAATATGGAGCAACTATTGCCTATTGGGACACAGCTCACCCAAATCTTATTGGCGGGTCTGGAACTGATTTATCAGCGGGTAAAGCCGCTAGAATTGTGTACGGGTATGCGTTTGGCGACAATAGTAGAGGAAAGATTATGTATGAAGGGGGACACGCTATTCAAAACGGATCAGTAGCAGAATATGTAGCTGCACAACGCGCCATGCTCAACTTTTCATTTGATGCTCCTACCGGAAAAGGAGCTATTATTGCCTCAAATATTGTGGTGCCAACTGCGATAAAAAATGGTGTAACTGTTTCTGCAAGCATATCCGCATCATCTACTTATGGAGGTGCGCTAACATATCAATGGACAACCAATGCAGCTGGTGGGTCTTTTTCGGCACCAACTTCGGCTACAACCAATTTTACAGCTCCAACACTTACAGCAGGACAGGCAGATATTTATGGAATTATATCTGTTGCCGTTACAGACTCTTGCGGAAGACAGGTTTTTAAAACTTATGAGTTATATATCCAAGCACCACCAGTTGCCCCTGTAACCAATAATGATGCAGCCTCTACCTATAATACAAATCCAATTATCATAAGCCCATTGAGCAATGATACTGATTTGAACAATAATATAGATCCTGCAACAGTAGCTGCTATGTCTGCATTAAGTGTTGCCGGCGGTGTATTTGCTATCAATTCAAATGGAACTATTTCTTTTGTGCCAACCTTTGGATTTGTCGGAACTGCGATTTTAGATTATAAAGTGTGTGATAATACACCTGTAATTGATGGTGGCATATTATGCTCAAACACCTCAAGGATTACTGTTACGATTGCCTCGAGCCCCTGTAGTGCTGGTCAAGTATTAAGAACTCCTACAAATTATGGTACATCGGTTGTATCTTCAGTTTCCTGGACTGGAGGCGTACAAGCGAATTCACTTGGTGCACCTGGAATAACGGGCTCAAACTCGGCAGCTGCAGCAGGTAATATTGTAATAGATTTAGGGGGTGTTGCCATGGTAGGAACACAAATTACATTTGCAATTTATACCACAAATGCTTCCGCACTTTCAGGTTCAATTGATGCTAGTCCAACAACAACCTTTTCGACACCACAAGCGGTAACTACTTTGACAACAGCCTCTGTTACTGCACCCCAGCTTTTTACTTTTAACGTAACCCAATTAAACACAAGATATGTAAGAGTTATAGGTCCAAACAGATTTGGTTTAGAGTCAGTTACCTATACACAGCAAGTTTGTTATACGCCTCAAGATAATTTAACAATAGTCAAAACTGCCAGTAGCATGGCACCACTCGTTGGTCAAAATGTTACATTTTCGTTGACAGCTTCAAACCTTGGACCAGATTTGTCATTTTCAACGGTGGCAACTGATTTATTACCAGCAGGATACACTTTTGTTAGTGCTACAGCTACACAAGGAACATACAATAGCGGTACCGGAGCATGGGCTATTGGTTCATTAGACGTATATCCTTTGGCAGCAGCAACCGCATATTTGGATATTGTTGCAACAGTAAAACCAGCGGGTCCTTATGCTAATACTGCAACAATAACTTCAAGTGTTGCAGAAACAACTCCAGCAGATAATACCACTACAATAACCCCAGTGCCTGTGCCTCAAACAAATCTATCTGTCCTAAAGACAATTAATAATTTGACGCCATATGTTGGCGAAACCGTAACCTTTACAATAACGGCTTCAAACGCAGGGCCAAGTCCGGCCACAGCAGTTGTTGTAAATGATTTGCTTACAGTAGCCTATACGTTTGTTTCGGCTACACCCTCTGTAGGGACATACAATAGCGGAACGGGTGCATGGACAATAGGCAACTTAGCAAGCAGCGGGACAGCAACATTGACAATTACGGCAATTGTAAACGCTGCGGGTCAATAAAAATATATTTTTGATTCTATAAAATAAAAAAATCCTAATCCGTTGGGATTTTTTTTTGGAATAAAAATTCTTCACGAAACGTACAGTCAAAATTTTTAGAATTCCATTTCTTATGAGTATCTTTGCTAAAAAAAAGAAAGATTTGGAAAATCATTCAAAGACCAATTTGGTAACCACAATTTTTACCGATTTTAAAGAAATTACCAAAGCTGGATTGGCAATAAGTGTGCTTTTTTCGTCATTGGCAGGATATTTATTGGGTTTTGATGAGGCAAACCCATTTCGATGGTCTATTTTCTGTATGCTAATTGTTGGCGGTTATTGCATGGTTGGCGCATCAAACGTTTTTAATCAAATTATCGAAAAAGATCTTGACGCCTTGATGGATCGCACCAAAAACAGACCGGTCGCCTCTAATAGAATGCGCAGCAACACGGCTTTTATAATTGCTTGTTTATTAACTATTATTGGACTTTCGATATTGTATGCCATCAACCCAAAAACAGCGATGTTTGGTGCGATTTCGATATTTTTATACACTTCTATATACACACCTCTAAAAACACAAACACCACTATCTGTTTTTGTAGGTGCTATTCCAGGCGCTATTCCTTTTATGCTGGGCTGGGTTGCAGCAACAGGGCAATTTGGGATCGAGGCTGGCACGTTGTTTTTGATTCAATTTTTTTGGCAATTCCCACACTTTTGGGCCATCGGCTGGTTTTTATATAGTGATTATGAAAAGGCTGGTTTTTTTATGCTACCCACCGGCAAAAAAGATAAAGGAACGGCTTTGCAAATTATTTTATACACCATTTGGCTCATTGTTGCCTCTATTTTACCCGTTTTTGGATATACCGGTCAACTCAAAATAGAAGTTGTTTCTGCTATTTTGGTATTCATTTTAGGATTGTGGATGCTGTTTTATGCCGTGCGATTGTATCAGTTTAAAACTGAAAAATCCGCCAAAAAATTGATGATTACAAGTGTTTTCTATATCACATTGTTGCAACTTATTTTTATTATTGATAAATTTTTAAGACCCTTAAACCTCTTCTAAAAAATGACTATTCAAGAACACAACCAACGAAATGCCCGCTCCAAAAAAATGTTGCTTTGGTTTGCCATTATCAGTATGATTATGGTTTTTGCGGGACTAACAAGCGCTTATATTGTGAGTAAATCAAGACCGGATTGGAAGGCTTTTGAGATGCCAACCGCTTTTTTTGTAAGCACAATTGTCATTTTGATGAGTAGTATTACTTTTTTTATGGCAAAAAAATGTATTCAAAAGAACAATTATAACGCTTCATCCGCACTCCTTTTGACGACTTTATCTCTTGGAATTTTGTTTGTAATACTGCAATTTCAAGGCTTTAAATCGCTAATTTTAATGGGGCTTTATCCCACAGGAGCAAGCAGTACTGTCAACGCATCATTTTTGTATGTACTTGTATTTGTGCATCTTGTACACCTTTTTGGCGGTATAATTTCCCTTGTTGTAATCAACTATAACCATTGGAAACATCGATACATATTGGATCAAATTCTTGGACTGGAATTGGGAGAATTATTTTGGCACTTTCTTGGTTTTTTATGGTTGTATTTATTTTTATTTTTATATTTCTTTAAATAAGAAAAAATTGTAAATTTGGGAACTTTTTAACGAATAACTTTTTATGGCAACGACAGTATCAACTGCACACAACAATCACGAGCAAGCAGGCGGCAATCAAGAACCGTTAGGGGCAGATTATGGCAAATTAATGATGTGGTTTTTTATCGTATCAGATGCACTCACATTTTCAGGATTTTTGGCGGCTTATGGCTTTTCAAGATTCAAATTTATAGAAACTTGGCCATTGGCCGAAGAAGTTTTTACGCACTTTCCGTTTATGCACGGCGTTGCAGCCCCAATGTATTATGTAGCATTAATGACTTTTATTTTAATTGGATCTTCAGTTACAATGGTTTTAGCCGTTGATGCAGGTCATCAATTGAAACAATCAAAAGTAGCTTTCTATATGTTTTTGACCATCATTGGTGGGCTAATATTTGTGGGTTCACAAGCCTGGGAATGGAAAAATTTTATCAAAGGAGAATATGGCGCCGTAGAAACAAAAGGAGGTAGTTTGCTTCAATTTGTTGATAAAACAGGCAAACGTGTAGCTCTAGAAAAATTTGCAGCAAACCTACCCGAAGAACGCGAGCATCTTGATCGTAGCAAAGGAAGATGGTTTATGGACGAAGGCACTTTGCCAACCTATTCTGTTGCAGAAGTGCAAGCAGGTTTTAAAAACCATCCCGAATTGCTTATTAGAACCGAAGTGATTTATCATAATACCAAAGATGAGCAAGCAGACACAAAAATAAACCACAAATTAACCGCAAAAAAACGCAAAACGGTGCTTACACGAGCAGAGTCTGAACACAGATTAGCAAGTGCAACATTGGTTGTTGAAGGTGCAAACTTGACCAGAAATGAATATGGGAGCAAACTATTTGCCGATTTCTTTTTCTTTATTACTGGTTTTCACGGCTTTCACGTTTTTTCAGGCGTAATTATCAATATTATTATCTTTTTTAATGTAATTCTCGGCACTTACGAAAAAAGAAAATCTTATGAAATGGTCGAAAAAGTTGGTCTATATTGGCACTTTGTAGATTTGGTTTGGGTATTTGTATTTACAGTTTTCTATTTAGTTTAATTTTTTAAAGTCGCTATCATCATGTCACACGAGCACGTTTCTAACACCAAAAGAATTTGGTTTGTTTTTGGTCTATTATCAGTTGTAACAACAGTTGAGGTTTTTTTAGGAATTATAAAACCCGAAGTCCTTTATATGAATGACTTGTTTGGAATGAATTATCTAAACTGGATCTTTTATGCACTAACCATTTTCAAAGCTTATTATATCGTCTGGGCATTTATGCACATGGAGGGCGAAAAATCTGGGCTTAGGTGGTCTGTAGTTGCGCCCGTTATCTTTTTGGTTTTGTATTTACTATTTATACTTTTGACAGAAGCCAATTATATTTTTGGTGTTTTCAAAGACTCCACAATCAAATGGAATTTTTAACAATATATTAATCAAAATTAAGGTACGTATTGCGTGCCTTTTTTTATTTTTGTAATCGAAATTTCTTTAAGAAAATGAAAAAAAACATCGTGCTTTTTGTGCTTTTTATATTACCTATAGTGGCCTATTTGTTTTTTGCCTCGGGAGTAAACAGTTTTACAAAACTACCCGTTTTAACCCCAAAAATCAATGATTTTGACCCCAATTGGAAAACGCTGAACAATCAAAAAGTGCAGTTGAGTAACTATATTACGGTTTTGGGATTTGCAGGTTTTGACATTCTAACAAACAGAGGAAATATATATAATCTAAACACAAAAATTTATGATCGCTATCACGATTTCAAAGATTTGCAATTTGTGGTGCTCTGTCCAACTGGGACAGAAATGGATATCCAAAAATTAAAAACGGTGTTAGAGAGTAGTGGTGATTCCTCAAAATGGCGATTTGTGTTTGCAAAACCGAATGAAATCAAAGCCTATTTTGATCAATTGAATCTTCAAAAAGACACCTTAAATTTAGATTTTGGAACAGAAAATGTATATTTGATAGACAAAGATAGAAATTTGAGAGGTAGAAAATTAAAAAATCAAAAAGAATATAAAGAAGGGTATAGCTGCTTCCACCAATCTGAATTGAGTAACGAAATGCTCGATGATTTTAAAATTATTTTGTATGAATACCGAGCAGCACTGAAAAAAAACCATAATGCCGAACGAAAAATATAAAAATTATGCCAAAAAACAATTCTTATATATGGATTTCTTTTATCGTCTTGGTTTTTGGAATTTATGCTATTCCAAAAATAATTGACCGTATTCAAAACGATGAAATTGTAAAAGGAGGCGCCTTAGACCGAATTGCCCCAATAAACGCAAAAAAATCAAGTTTGTACTCGGTTGGTCCAGTGCCAAAATTTGAATTAACTGACCAAAACAATCTTGTGATTAGCAATCAAAATTATGATAATAAAGTATTTGTGGTTGAGTTTTTCTTTTCTACCTGCCCGTCAATTTGCCCAATTATGAATCGTAATATGATCGACATTCAAGCAAAATTTCAGAATAATCCAGATTTTGCCATCGCATCTATAACTATAAATCCGCAAACCGATACCCCAAAAGTGCTCAAAGCACATGCCGATTTTTTGAAAATTACATCTCCAAATTGGCATTTTTTGACTGGAAATCAAGACACAATTATGAATCTTTCTAACAAAGGGTTTAACTTATATGCCGGCATGAATCCAAAAATTGTTGGCGGATTTGAACATTCAGGATTGTTTGCCTTGGTCGATAAAAAAGGGATTATAAGATCTCGAAAAGATAATTTTGGGAATCCAATTGTTTATTATGACGGGCTCGAAAAAACAGGGATTGCAGCACTAAAAGCAGATATAGCAATATTATTAAAAGAATAAAAAATGAAAAACACCATCAAAAAAGCACAAAAAATTTGGATAATCGTATTGTCAATTGCTATTCCAATTGTAGTAGCACTACTATTTATGATCAAACTCAAAGATTTTGGATTTGATGTTGCCCCGCTGCACTTTTTGCCGCCAATATATGCTGTAATTAATGGCATAACAGCAATGTTGCTCATTGCTGCGGTAGTAGCGATCAAAAATCAAAAAATAAAACTTCACAAAAGATTGATGACCAGCGCAATAGCTTGCTCGTTGCTGTTTTTAGCAATGTATGTAGCCTATCACGCAACTTCTGAGACCACAATGTTTGGTGATATCAATCACGATGGAAAACTTGATATGTTGGAAAAATCAACTGTTGGAAAAATTCGATTCGTATATTACTTTATATTATTTACCCATATTTTATTGTCAATAATTATCATTCCAATGGTGCTCACAACTTATTTGAGAGCATGGGCATCGCAATTTGACAAGCACAAAAAAATTGCCAAAATCACATTTCCTTTGTGGCTTTATATAGCGATTACAGGCGTGATTATTTATTTGATGATTGCTCCATATTATCAAAACACCCTTTTATAAAATGACAATTTCTGCAAAAAATAGCTTTTTTGGGCTACAAAAGGCAAGTGTTTTGCTATTATTTTTCTGCACCTCCTTCAACGGTTATTCCCAATGTGCCATGTGTCGTGCCGTGATCGAAAACGAAGTTGGTGACAACAAAGGCGCTGCCATAAATGATGGAATTGTTTATTTGATGGCAATTCCTTATGTTTTGGTTGCGGTTTTAGGTTATATTATTTATAAATCACGGCTCAAAAAAATATCATAAACACATACATATCCGACAAAAGGATTCTTTTTTTATAGTTTTATTTCTAAATATCATTTTTTAGACTTTTTTTCATAAAAAACACACTCAAAAAAAATCTATTATAAAATTGTGTACTTTAGATTGATGAAAGTGCTTGAATTTCCATTATCCAAAATCACGATTTTCTTTGTGTTGGGCATTTTGCTTGCTGTTTGGTCAGGCTCAACTATATATTTGCTGTTAATTTTACTGCTGTTAACAGTTATTGGATACGGAATTGCCTATTATTATGCTAAAAACAACTTTTTTCAAAAACCATATTTAGCCATAATACTTTATGTTATGGCCATTATTGTTGGTATGACAACGCAGGCGGCTCATAATGCTTATTTTCAAAAAAACAATTATATTCATTATTGTAAAAATCAAAATCAATCCCATTTTGTCTGGGTTTCACTTCGAGAAAAACTAAAAAGCACCTCAAAACATGAACGATTTTATGCAACCATAAAACAATTTGACAATAAGCAAAGTAGCGGAAAAATACTCCTAAATATTGCAAAAGACAGTGTTTCAAAGTTTGAAATTGGTCAAAATTTGTGGCTTAATGCCAAAGTGATTTTACACAAACCACCACAAAACCCCGGTGGCTTTGATTATGGTAGTTATCTCACGAGCAAATCGGTTTTTGCACAACTATATGTAAAACAATCACAACTTAAATTAACGGGTGTGGTGGATAAAAACATTTGGTATTGGACTGCAAAATTTAGAAACAAAATCATTCAAAGCCTTAATAATCAGCACTATTCAAATAGAGAATTGGCGGTTTTGAGTGCGCTTATATTGGGGCAACAACAAGATATTGCCCCAGATATTTTGCGTGATTATCAATTTTCTGGCGCAATTCATATATTGTCGGTTTCTGGTTTGCATCTAGGCTATGTTTTACTGTTTATCCAATTTATTTTACGTCCAATTCCTAAGTCAAAAAAAGGAAATCTCTTTCGGTTTTTTATAACATTTTTGTCGCTGTGGCTTTTTGCTATTGTGGCAGGATTCTCGCCATCTGTGGTGCGCTCTGCGGCCATGTTTTCGTTTGTGGCAGCAGGAATTTCGCTCAAGCGAGAAAGTGATATTTTTCACACTTTGTTGCTTTCGTTGTTGTTTATCTTGTTTTTTGAACCTTCATTTTTGTTTGATGTTGGATTTCAATTAAGTTATGTTTGCTTGTTTTTTATCCTTTGGCTGCAGCCACATTTTGACCAAATTTGGCAACCAAAATATAAATTTACCCGATATTTGTGGCAAATTCTAACGGTTTCTTTTGCTGCCCAAATAGGTGCTTTGCCTTTGAGTATCTACTGTTTTCACCAGTTTCCGGGTTTGTTTTTTGTTACAAACTTACTTGTTTTGCCTTTCATAGGTTTGATTATGTTGCTTGGTGGATTGGTGATGTTTTTGGGATATTTTGATTTTGTTATTCCCATTCTGACCAAATTATCCATTTGGTCTGTTATTAGTTTGAATGCAATAATTGCAAAAATTGCATCTTTCGAAAAATTCATCATTCAAGACATTTCGTTTTCAAAAACGCAGTTGTTTTGCACTTATCTGATGCTTTTTGCAGTTTTTGTTTGGTATATAACCCCAAATTTCAGCAACCTCAGAAGGGCTTTGTTGGGCGTTTTTGTGTTTCAAATTGGTTTGGCTGCTACTCATTATCGGTTTACAAACCAATCGGAGGCTATCGTGTTTCAAATGCCAAAAAACAGTTTGATAGTTATGCGCCTTGGCAAAAAAGCATGGGTGTATGGCGATTCTGTTTTTGTCAAAAACCCAAACAAAATCAATGCTTTGCGCAACTATTTGGTAGAAAATTATAGTGAAGTTGTGGATTCAAAACCGCTTTCAAATTTGCTTTTTTTGAATAATAAAAAAATCATTATAATGGACAGTTTGAGTTTGTATCCAAAAAAAAGTAGTCCAGATTTGGTTATTCTTACTCAATCTACCCGCATCAATTTAGAACGATTGATTCTGGATTTGCATCCAAAAATGATAGTGGCAGACGGCTCCAATTATTTATCAAAAATCAAACTTTGGAAATCAACTTGCCGCCAACAAAAAATCCCTTTTCACGCTACTGCCGAAAAGGGATTTTATAGAGTTGAATAATTTGACAGACTTTATTATGCCGATTTTTTCTTTTTTCGCAATTGTTTTTTTTGTATTTTTTCTACAGCTGCTGGTTTTGTTTCTACAGTTTTTGATTTTTTGTTGTTTTTCAAAATATCATTTGCGCCAGAGAGCCACGCTGTAGTTCCGCCAGCCACATAACCTGTTTTGCCCAATTGATCAAAATTGAGTTTGCCATCGATATAGCTTGCGTTTGTGATCCAAATGGTTGGATATCCTTGTATGCCAAATGCTTGTTGCAAATCGTTATTTTGCACTTTTAGTTCTTGGCTTTGTGGGGTTCTTTTTGGAAAATCTACTTCAACCAAAACCACGTTTTCAGTGGCCCAAGCTGCAAATTCTGGTTTTTTTAAAACTTCGTTTTGTAGCCGAATGCACCAGCCACACCAGTCGCTTCCCGTAAAAAAAAGTAGCATCGGCTTGTTGGTTTTGTTAGAAACTTCGATAGCCTTCGATAAGTTGGTTTCCCATTTTAGTTCTTGCGAAAAGGCAAAAACAGAGTTGAATAATACAAATAATAAGACTGTTAATTTTTTCATTTTATGTTTTTTATTAGTGTTCAAAAATAGTGCCGAAATATAAAAATTTTATTTGACTTCTTGCATTAATTTTTTAATAAATGGTGTTGTAATGATCAAAAACAATCCTGCAATCAGTGCGTATATCGCTAATTGATAATAACCTTCGGTATATGAAGCAAGTTTGTCTGTCAATGTTGCGCCCTCTGCTGTATTTGACATGGCTGCCCCCAATTTTCCGGCGGCTAATTGTCCAAAAGCCGATGCCAAAAACCACAATCCCATCATCATTCCGAAGAGTTTTTTTGGTGATAATTTGGTGATGATTGACATTCCGATTGGTCCCAAACACAACTCGCCAATAGTAGTGATAAGGTATGCAAACGTAAAAATGTTTAAAGAAGTTACTCCTTTATTATCTGCAAAAAACTTGGTGTAATAAAAAATATAAAACGAGGCACTCAAAAACAAAAACCCGATTCCAAATTTAATCAGGGTGCTTGGCTCTAATTTTCGTTTGGCCAACCCTATCCAAAGCAACCCAATAATTGGACTTAAAATAATCACAAAGAGGGTGTTGGCACTATTATTCACCGCATTTGGCAAAACGTTAAATGTCAGCAAGTTATGATCTAAATTTTCTCTAGCGAACAAGGATAACGACCCACCACTTTGCTCATATATGGCATTAAAAACAAAATAGAAAAATATAAAAACAAAGGCGGCTAATAGTTTTTTTCGGGTGTCAATAGACTTCAGTTTATAAACTTCAAATGCAAAATAAGATAGTGCAACAGCCAATACGGTGTACATAAAATAATCAGTGTAGGTAGTGTTTTTTACCATTATAAAAATAAATGGAATACTCAAAATGGAACCTACATAAACCCCAATTTCTCTAATTTTTCGTTTGCTCTCTGGCAAATCAATCAAGGGTGAATCTCCAATCGGGCCCAAATATTTTTTAGTAAATATAAATGTGATTAACCCCAACGCCATTACTATTGCTGCAGAAAGGAAACACAAATTCCAGGAGTAAAATTCGCCCAAATAAATACATAAAATACCGCCTAATAGCCCGCCAACATTGATTCCGGCATAAAACATTCCGTAGCCCGCATCTCGACGATGGTCTTTTTCGTGATACAATTCGCCAACCATCGACGATATATTTGGTTTGAAAAAACCAGTTCCAATGATCGAAAATGCAATGCCATAATAAAACAAATCTTGTGGCGAAAATGCAATCAATAAATTGCCTAAAATCATGACAATGCCGCCAAAAAACAACGATTTTCTAAAACCCAATATTTTATCAGCAAAAATACCGCCAATAAACGTAAAAGCATATACAAACGCTTGAATAGCACCATATTGCAAGTTGGCAGCGTCATCTTTTAGAAACAGTTGATCGACCATAAAAACGGTCAAAACGCCTCGCATTCCATAAAAGCAAAATCGTTCCCACATTTCTACAATAAACAAATACCACAACTGTTTTGGATAATTGCCCGAGAAATTTTGAATTTGTTCCAAGGTCAAAACCTCATTTTTTTGTGTTGTATTCATTTTGTTTATTTTATTTTTTCCAACAATCTATCAAGTGGTCATTTATCAATCCGGTGGCTTGCAAATGCGCATACATAACGGTTGATCCTACAAATTTGAAGCCGCGTTTTTTTAAATCTTTGCTTATAGCATCCGATATTTCAGAGGTAGCCGGAACCTCCTGAAGGGTTTTTGGTTTGTTTATAATGGGCTTGTTGTCAACAAATTGCCACAAGTATTTTGAAAAACTTCCTTCTGTTTCTTGAATTTTTATAAACGCAATTGCATTGCTTACGGCTGCTCTAATTTTCAACTGATTTCGAACAATTCCTGCGTTGAGCATCAATTCTTGAATTTTATTTTCGTCAAATTTGGCTACTTTTTGACAATCAAAATCGGCAAATGCCGCAGCAAAATGCTGTCGTTTTCGCAAAATTGTGATCCAGCTCAACCCGGCTTGAAAGGTTTCGAGAATCAAAAATTCAAACATTTTTTGATCATCTTTTACCGCAACACCCCATTCTGTATCATGGTATTCTTGATATAAAGCATCGTTTTTGCACCAGCCACATCTTATTTTTTCCTCCATGTTGTTGTTATTTATCCTCCAAATATTTTTTAATTCTGTGGTGACTCCAATAAATCAGCGGTGTGAGTGCTATTGCAATAATCAATTTGAATCCATAGCCAGTCAAAGCCGAGGTGATAAAGGTGTGAAAATCAATTTTTCCGGGCAACCAAAAAGCAATTCCCAAAACCACAAACGAATCTATTAACTGCGAAATTACGGTTGACCCAGTTGTTCGAAGCCATATTTTTTTATCGCCTGTTTTCTTTTTAAAAAACCAAAAAACCCAAACATCTACAAATTGCGAAACCAAAAATGCAGTAATGCTCCCAACTATTATCCACAAACTTTGACCAAAAACCGCCGTAAACTGATTGTCGTTGACAGGGCTTATGCCAACGGCAGCAGGAATTTTCATGGCCATAAGCACAATCAAAAAACTATATGAAATCAAAATAGCGGTCAAAAACGATAATTTTCTAACGCCTTTTTCTCCAAAATATTCATTGATCAAATCGGTCGTCAAAAACACAATCGGCCAAGGCACAATGCCAATACTCATCACAAACGGGCCAATTTGAATCAGTTTTCCGCCTATAAGCTCCGCAACGACTGCGTTTGTGATAAAAATTCCGGCAAGAACAACAAATAATATTTCTTTTTTTGATTTAAACATGCTCAAATAAAACGGTTTAAATTTAAACTTTTATCAATTTTCTAACACAATTTTCGGTGGCAGTTTTGATATTCAAAAAATAAACCCCGGCAGAAAGTTGTATCGGAATTTCAAAACCCCCATCAAATTGCTGGTTTTTTGCTTCATAAATTGTTTTTCCAGAAAAGTCTATAATAGAAACCGAAGCGTTTGAAATCATTTTAGTATTAAAAATTTCAATTCGGTTTGCAATCGGATTTTTTACAGTCAAATCTCCAAAAAGGTTCTTTTCTGTTGACAACGGAAGTATAATTTCGCCCAAAGCAAAAGCCACGTTTTGGGCATTCAACGACACATGGTCTTGGTTTTCAGTAGGGGCATAATAGGCCGCAAACGGAATATTAGAGGTGGTCGAAACCGCTTGATACCAGTTGCTAGTATTGCTGATAGATAATGCGCTATTGGTTGGCACAAAATCAAAAAACTGCGCTTGCAAATTCAAGAAAAACTCATCTAATATTGGATTTGCAGGCACATTTCCGCCAATAGTGGTCATGTCTAATTTGCCCCCGGGAGCCGTATCTAATCCCGCCGAAGTAGTAGGTGATTTCGATTTGGCTTTACTATCATATATGGTCGCCCAAAAACCAAAAATACTCTGTTGTGCCTGAATACGACTTACTTGATTGGTGGCATTTGCCGCAGGCGTAAAATTCAAATTGATAATCGCACGTTGTGTTGCTGTAATGTCAAAAGTGTGATCCATAACAACCGCGTTTGGTGCGCCATTGGTGGTCGCGTTTGCCGCACCGTTGGCAATAGCTACGTTTCTTACTGTTTGTGGAAAACCAATTGTATTGAGCTCTGTTTGAAACGCATTTCTAAAATTGGGTGCGCCAACGGGCGTTAGATTCGCAGTAGTATTAAATGTATATGCGTTTGTTCCGTCCAAATGCGCCAAAAAGTGATCAATCATCATTTCTTTTGATGCGGGGCTTTTTAGCAATCCATCTACAAGCGGCTGCATAGCCGTATTGGCTACATCGCCATAAGCCATATAATTAAAAAGGTGCTGAAAACCAAGTGGCACATTGGCACCCAAGTGTGGCGTGTCAACCGAAATACTCAAGCGCGTATCGTGTGTCATAACATTCATTTCCATATAGCGAAGGGCATATCGGGCAATTAATCCTCCCATGCTTGGGCCTACAACCACGTTTTTTTCTACCCCAACTTTTTGAGCATTAATTTGATTGATCAATTCAACAAAAACCATCGCGTTTCTTTGTATATAATCTACGCCGCCATCTACCACAACGCTGTCTGAAGATCTAGTATAAGTTGGAAAATTAAGAATAATAATATCAAAACCTTGATTGCGAAGCTCGTCAGCAAGATTTTGACCCGCCGTGCCATAGTTCAAAAGCGCATAAATTGCCGGAATATTGCGGGTGTCGCCCGGGTCGAACGCGTCTAACAAAAAGATAGGTTTGTCAAGAACACCATTTACATTATCCAAAAAAACATCATATTCTGCCTGACCCAAAAAACCCTGCGTTTCGTCATATCCTTGATACGGAATTGTTGCCGAAATAGCCGAAACAGTATTGGTATCGTTTGGCGATTTGTTGTTAATAGTGCTAAAACTTGCGGTTTGATTGATAATTTGCCCATTTGACAATGTGATTTTGAAATCAATTTTTTGCTCGCCATACGCCAAAAACGCAATTTTTAGCGATTGGTTTACCACCACTTTTCTCCAGCCTTTATTGTCATAAAAGTTGGCTTCGATAGACAAAATGGTGTTGCTTGTAGTATTAAAAACAAGCTCGTCAGCCAACACAAATTCAACCTCGTTAGTATTTGTTGCAGACAACAACGGTGCTGCAAGAGCCACTTGATGAATGTCAAAAATAGCCGTATTTGCTTTAGACTCCAATTGATTATTGGCATTCAAAAAAACATTATTGTCGCTCGTAGCATCTTTTTTTAGACTTTCAAAATCACAAATCAAAACCGATAAAGGCACTTGGTTTTTTACAAAACCTTGGCTTGCTTTCAATTTTAAAAACTCAAATTTTGGCAAACGTTCCAAAAAATCAGCACGCTGCAGCTCGTGATAAACCTGCTTAAAATAAACCGCCGAAACGGAATTAGTGTTCGGTTTTGTAGCATTTGAAACACCAAAAACACGATCATAAACAATTTTTGTCGCCGAATTTGACTGTAACAAATCATATTTCTTGTCCCCATTTTGTGCCAAAACAACCCCCGAAAAAAGGACAACTAATAATAAAGTAATTTTTGTTTTCATAGTATAAAATTTGAATCAAATATATACAAATTTATTGTTTTTGCAACAATTGTGTTTTGAAAATAAAAAATGGCTTTAGCAGCCCTTTTATTCACTACTTTATTTTAAATTTTTTGGCGCACACCAACCCCTTTATCACACCACCTGTCCCGCTACCGGCTATATCTTTTTGTTTTTTCTGAAAAAGAAAATCCAAAAAGGATGCCGCCTCAATCGGGGCGAATTTAGACTTAAATGCTTTTCAATACAGCGCACTTTGTACCAATATATAATTAGAATTAAAGCCAAAGAAATATCCCTGTTTTTTGTCAAACAAAAAATGTTACATCGCGCTTTTTTAGACAATAAACCAAGCAAAGTAAATCACCAAAAAAAGTTTATTGAAACAGTGTTGCTTCAATTTGGCACAAAACAGATACACAATTTGCAATCAATCAGAAACCCCGACACGATAAAAATAGCTGCCAATTATCACAATCAGAAAATGAGCAAAACAATTTTTGAAATTGTACTTTCGAGAAGTAAGAAATCCAACAAAAAACCGCAAAATTTAAACCAATCTTGTTTCATTACAAATAAAAAACCTAAATTTGAAATTATTTTAGGCGACAAGATATGCAACAACAAAAATCATTTTTGATCTACAACGCCTCGGCAGGCTCTGGCAAAACATACACACTAGTCAAAGAATATCTCAAAATAATTCTTTTGGCAAATAGTAATGATGCCTACCGCCATATTTTGGCAATCACTTTTACAAACAAGGCCGTCCACGAAATGAAATCCCGAATAGTGGGCAACTTGACAGAATTTGCAAAAAATAATCCAAGCTCAAAAGCACAATTTTTGATGCAGGATTTAAGTCACGATTTGCACCCTATGACACCAGAGCAAATCAAAACAAAGTCGCAGCAAATCATCAAACACCTAATACACAACTATGCGGCATTTGATATATCTACAATAGACAAGTTTACTCACAAAGTAATTCGGGCTTTTGCACACGATTTGGGATTGCCAATGACCTTTGAAGTAACTATCGAAAACGACAATTTGCTTACAGAAGCCGTAGAAGCCTTGATTGCACGAGCAGGTGAAGACCCGGTTTTGACCAAATTGTTGGTCGATTTTACGATGCAAAAAACAGATGATGACAAATCTTGGGATATTTCAAATGAAATTTTTGAGGTAGGAAAATTGATTCATAACGAAAATAACCACTCCGAGATAGCCCTTCTAAAAGACAAAACCATCGCAGATTTTGTCGAAATCAAAAACAAACTCGAAAACATTAATACCGCTTTAAAAGCAGAAACAACAATACTAGTTCAAGAAATATTGATTTTGCTTCAGCAAAATAAGATCGAAAACAGTTCGTTTGCTTATGAAAGATTCCCAAAACATTTGACATATATATCCAATTTTGACCTCAAGTATAACGATTATAGATTTGTGTCAAATGATGATTTCGCCATCAAAAAAACTGCCAAAGACAGGAGTATTATTGAGTCTGTGCTGCCAAAACTTTTAACTATTTTGCCAGTTATTTATTCCAATCTCGAAAAAATAAATGGTTTTAGCGCCTTTCAAAAAAATATTACGCCGCTGTCACTTTTAAACACGATAAGCACCGAATTTTCAAAAATCCAAACAGACAGAAACCTGCTCTCGATTGCAGAATTTAACACGCTAATTCACAACGAAATTCAAAACCAGCCCGCACCATTTATTTATGAAAAATTAGGAGAGCGCTACCAACATTTTTTTATAGACGAGTTTCAAGATACTTCAGAAATGCAATGGCAAAACCTAATACCACTTATAGATAACGCAACATCAAGCGAAACCAACAACCAAAAAGGCACCTTGATGATTGTGGGCGACCCAAAACAATCCATATACAGATGGCGAGGGGGCAAAGCCGAACAATTTATTGGATTGACCAAAGCGGATTTTCCGTTTAATAATAAAGAAAAAGAATGCCGCAATCTCGAAACAAATCACCGCAGCTATTCAGAAATCATCAATTTCAATAATGCTTTTTTTTCGATGATGTCAGTAGCGTTTTTGGAGCCCAATTACAAAGATTTGTACCAAAACAGCAGTTTTCAAAAAACAACCCAAAAACAAGGAGGCTTTGTTTCGATCGCAATGCTCGATGCCGATTTTGAATCTCAAGAGTATGACGAAGAGGAAAATCCCTCTGACTTACTTTTGCAAAAAAAACAATATTGCGAAATGACTTTTAAAACAATTCAAAATATTAAAAATCAAGGTTTTAAACTAAGCGATATTGTAATTTTGACTAGAAAAAAAGCAGACGGGATTTTGATAGCCAATTTTTTGACCCAAAAAGAAATACCAATTTTGTCTTCGGAAACCTTGATGATTCAAAATGCCGAAGAAGTGCAATTTGTAATTTTTGTTTTGAAATATCTAAAAAATAATGCCGACGAAGAATCGAAAGCGCAATTTTTGTATTTTTTGGCAAAAAACGCTCAAAATCAATTGCCAATTCACGATTTTATGGCCGATGGAATGGCGCAAAAAGCGGAAAAAGATTTTGAAAAATGGTTGTCTCAATTTGAATTGTCTTTCTCATTTCAAAATATTCGAAAAAAAGCACTCTATGAAATGGTAGAAATAATTATCAAAATAATGAGTAAATTGCTTGTTTATGATACAAATAATGAAAACAATCAAAATTTTAGAGGGGCTTATGTTCAATATTTTTTGGATATTGTTTTAGAGCGAGATATCAAAAACCAAGCTGGAATTTCGGATTTTTTGGATTATTGGAGTCTTAACGGACACAAATTTAGTATTCCCTCGCCAGAAGGGACAGATGCAGTGCGCATTATGACGGTTCACAAATCTAAAGGATTAGAGTTTCCTGTTGTGATTTTTCCTTTTGCAGATGAAAATTACAGCAAAAAACCACCCCAAAAAATGTGGCTTGATGCAGACCAAGAAGATTTTGGTTTGTCACGCATTTTGGTCAATCAAAACAGCAGTGTTTTGCATTGTGGCGCAAGTGCAAAGACAATTTTTGAACACAAAAAACAAGAAGAGCTTTTAGATAATACCAACGTTTTGTATGTGGCTCTTACTCGAGCCGAAGAACAACTTTATATCATTACAAAACCCGTATTGCCCAACAAAAAAGGGGAATTACCAAACAATATGGCATCATTTTTTCATAAATTTTTAGAACAATCAAATCAGTTTGATGCTCAAAATACCGTATTTGAATTTGGAATTTGTAAAAAAGTTTCTGAAACAAAAAACTTTGAAAACCTATCCAAAAAAATGAAAATTGTGCAAAGTGTTTTGGATCCAAAAAGCATCAAAATTGCACAACGCGAGTCGCAAATGTGGAATACAAATAGACAAGAAGCTATAGAATATGGTAATATTATTCATGAGATATTGTCGTTTATCAAATCAGAAAGCGATGTTGATTTTGCAGTTTTAAAAGCAGTAGAGTCGGGCTTGATTACTTCAAAACAAACTGAAATTGTAAAACTAACAATTTTAGAAATTGTGCATCATCCAGAATTAAAATGTTGCTTTGTTGCAGAAAACAAGGTTTTGAACGAGCAAACGATTATTCAAAAACAAGGCGCAACACTCAAGCCAGACCGTATGGTGCTGACCAATAATAATGAAGTTTTATTGCTCGATTATAAAACCGGGTTGCCTCATGCCAAGCACCATTTGCAGCTAGAACAATATGAAAACGCAATCATTAATATGGGTTTTAAAGTGCCCAAAAAAGCACTTGTATATATAGGAGAGAAAATTGAAGTCGTTTCGATAATATAAAAAGTTAGAAAATGAACATCCAAAATAGCACTATAAACGATCATGCGTTTATTTTTGAATTATATGAAATAGCAACGGCCTATCAAAAAGAACGTTATGAAGTCTCTTGGCCTTCATTTGACCCACAAATGGTTACTTCAGAGATTCTCGATAAAAGACAGTTTAAGTTATTGATTGACGGACAAATTGCCTGTGTTTGGGCTATTACTTATGACGACCCTTTAATTTGGGAAGAAAAAAATATTGACCCTTCCATTTATATACACCGCATAGCTACAAATCCAAATTTTAGAGGTCAAAATTTTGTAAAAATCATCGTTGATTGGGCAATGGCTTTCGCAAAAAAAGAACACAAAAATTATATAAGATTAGACACAGTAGGCGAAAATATAAAACTCATAAGCCATTATACCAAGTGTGGGTTTGATTTTGTAGGACTTCTAAAACTAAAAAACACCATAGATTTGCCAGCACACTATCACAATGCAACTGTGAGCTTGTTTGAAATTCAAATTATTAAATAAAAATAAATATGTACGCAAAAATGCAACAATTTCTGAAAGAAGAACTTGAAATTATCAAAGAAAACGGCCTTTTCAAACAAGAGCGCATCATCACATCACCACAAGGAGCAGAAATCACTATCGACAGTGGTGCTACAGTTTTGAATTTTTGTGCCAACAATTACCTCGGACTTTCGGCTCATCCAGAGGTGATTCAAGCGGCCAAAGACGCCATGGACTCTCACGGTTTTGGACTGTCATCAGTTCGATTTATCTGTGGAACACAAGATATTCACAAAAAATTGGAACAAAAAATCGCTCAATTTTATCTCACAGAAGATACCATATTATACGCCGCCGCTTTTGATGCAAACGGAGGTGTTTTTGAACCTTTATTGAACGAGCAAGACGCTATTATTTCAGACAGTTTGAATCATGCTTCAATAATAGATGGGGTAAGATTGTGCAAAGCGGCTCGATATCGCTATGAAAACAGCAATATGGAAGATCTAGAACAACAACTTAAAGCAGCTAATGAAGCCGGAGCTCGTTTCAAACTAATCGTTACAGACGGTGTTTTTTCGATGGATGGGATAGTAGCACCATTAGACAAGATTTGCGATTTGGCAGATCAATATCAAGCATTAGTCATGGTTGACGAATGCCACGCCGCAGGTTTTATTGGTGCTACCGGCAAAGGCACGCTCGAGGCAAAAGGCATAATGGGGCGCGTGGACATTATTACAGGCACGCTTGGCAAAGCACTAGGAGGGGCAATGGGCGGCTATACAACAGGCAAAAAAGAAATTATAGCCCTGCTGCGGCAAAGATCTAGACCCTACTTATTTTCAAACTCGCTTGCACCCGCAATTGTTGGTGCATCTATCAAGGTTTTTGAAATGTTAGAAAACGACACTTCCCTTCGCGACACTTTGGAATGGAACACCAATTATTTCAAAAAAGAAATCAAAAATGCCGGTTTTGACATCGTTGACGGCGACTCTGCCATAGTACCCGTGATGCTATATGATGCCAAATTGGCTCAAGAAATGGCAGGCGAATTGCTTAAAAAAAACATTTATGTTACCGGATTTTTCTTTCCTGTAGTGCCAAAAAATAAAGCAAGAATACGCATTCAGTTGTCTGCTGCCCATACAAAAGAACATTTAGACCAAGCAATCAAAGCAATTATTGAGGTTGGAAAACAACTAAAAGTCATATAAAAAGCCTTAAATCATTTAAAATTAATGGTTTAAGTGAAGTTTTTTATTTTTTTTATTAAAAAAATTTTGTAATTAACTTTTAACATATTACTTTTGTCCCACATAAAACAATGTAATAAAATCAAGTATGAAAAATCTAAACAAAATTTTTGTCGCTTTCCTATTAATAATAGGGTTGAATACACAAGCACAAGACAGCAACAATCCATGGGCAATTACCTTTGGTACAAACGCAGTTGATACAAGAGCCAGTGCTGCAAAAAACGCTAATTTTATCGAACAATTCGATCAGATAGGAAATATTAACAAAAACTGGAACGTCCTTCCATCAGTTTCTTATCTTTCTGTAAGCAAATATATTGCTAGCAATTTTTCGCTTGGATTAGCCGGGTCAGTAAACAAAATCACCAAAATTGTAATGCCAGTTACCTTTGATGTTGTAAATCCTGGAGATTTAACTTACTATTCAATAGATAGTCATATCAAATACAGTTTGATGAATTTGATTAGTTCAAAAGTATTAGACCCATCTTTACACCTTGGTGGTGGATACAATTGGTTTGGCGAAAATTCTACCGGGACTTTAGACGTTGGAGCTGGTATAAACTTTTGGTTGTCAGAAAATGTAGGGATTGCTTTGAAATCAAACTTCAAAAAATCATTTGCAGAAAGAGAATTAGTACCATCACACTTTCAACACACTGGTGGTTTGACATTCAAATTTGGTGCGGATGACAAAGATGGCGACGGAATTTCTGATAAAGAAGATGCTTGTCCAGACGTAAAAGGTTTAAAAGAATTTAAAGGTTGTCCTGATACAGATGGCGACGGAATTGCAGACAAAGACGATGCTTGTATTGACACTCCTGGAACAGCTGAATTTAATGGTTGTGCAGATACAGACGGAGACGGAGTTGCAGATAATGCAGATGATTGTCCAGAAGTTGCAGGTTTAAAATCTATGAAAGGTTGTCCAGATTCAGACGGAGACGGTGTTGCTGATAGTGCAGACAAATGTCCAACCGTAAAAGGAGCTAAAGATAACAGTGGTTGTCCTTACGCAGACACTGACGGTGACGGAATTCTTGACAAAGATGACAAATGTGTTGACGTAAAAGGAACTTTAGCAAATAATGGTTGTCCAGACAAACCAGCTGTTGACGAGGCAACTATGAAAACATTAAACGATTATGGAAAAATCATTTTGTTTGATACTTCAAAATTCTCTTTCCAAAAACAAACAATGCCAATCTTGCAAGCAATGACTGCAATCTTGAAAGAATATCCAACTGCAAAATTCAGCTTGGAAGGACACACAGATAGCGATGCTGCAGATGATTTTAACATGAAATTATCACAAGATAGAGCAGATGCAGTTGTAAATTACTTAGTAGAAAATGGAATTGCAAAAGACCGTTTGTCAGCTACTGGATACGGCGAAACAAAACCAGTTGCAGATAACAAAACTGCAAAAGGAAAAGCACTTAACCGTAGAGTTGAAGTAAAATTGATGAAATAATAAATCAATTCCTAATAATAAAAAGCCTCGAATTTCGAGGCTTTTTTTATGCTAATTTTTTAACTTTCGTAACTTAATTTTTATTAATACCAAATGTATTCATAAAATAGGTCAAATTAACGCCTTGTTTTTGTCAAGAATAGAAAAAGAAATGTTGCAAAACTTGTCTTATATTTGGGTTAATACCAAATGTGATTATAAAATAGAATACTATCTTTGTCAAAAAAAAAAAAGAATGAACTACTTTTCTTCCAATTTTAAATTAGGAATCCTTGGCGGAGGTCAATTGGGCAAAATGTTGCTTTTTGAAACCAGAAAATTTGATATCTACACCAAAGTATTAGACCCAAGTATTGATGCACCTAGCAAAATAGCCTGTAATGAGTTTGTTCAAGGCGATTTGATGGATTTTGACACCGTTTATCAATTTGGAAAACAAGTTGATGTGCTTACGTTTGAAATCGAATTGGTAAACATTTTGGCTTTAGAGCAATTAGAAGCCGAGGGGATTCTAGTTTATCCATCGTCTAAAACCTTGAAATATATCCAAAACAAAGGAGTTCAAAAGGATTTTTATGTTCAAAATAATATTCCAACTGCCGCATTTCGACGATTTGACAATTTGACAATTTTGAAAGAATTGGCAAAAAATCAAAATATTAGTTTGCCATTTATATGGAAATCTGCCGAGTTTGGCTATGATGGTAATGGTGTCAAAATGATACGTGCCATAAAAGATTTGGACTCATTGCCAAATGTGGCTTGTATTGCAGAGGATGTGGTAGATTTTGAAAAGGAACTTGCAGTGATTGTGTGTAGGAATGCCGCAGGAAATTTCAAAACGTATCCTGTAGTAGAAATGGAGTTTCATCCAGAGGCAAATCAAGTAGAATATGTGATTTGTCCAGCCAATATTAAAGCGGAAATATCAAAAAAAGCGATTGATATTGCGCTTATGCTTGCTCAAAAAATGGATGTTGTTGGTTTGTTAGCCGTCGAAATGTTTTTGACAGCAGACGAGTCAATTTTAGTCAACGAAGTAGCACCACGCCCACATAATTCAGGTCATTTTAGTATCGAAGCAAGTTTTACGTCACAGTTTGAAAACCATATTCGTGCAGTTTTAAATTTGCCTCTAGGCTGTTGCGACAGCAAATTACCAGCAGTAATGGTAAATTTGGTTGGTGAAACTGGGTTTGCCGGTAATGTCATTTATGAAAATATGGAGAAAATTCTATCTTTGGATGGCGTTTGCCCGCATATTTATGGAAAAATGCAAACCCGTGCTTTTAGAAAAATGGGGCATGTAACTATCGTGAATCAAGATGCTGCAAGAGCAAGATTGATTGCAGCCGAAGTAAAATTGATGCTTCGGGTGGTTGGAGATGTTGATCTGAGTTGATATTTTGGTTTTATTGTAACTTCTTTTGAGATTTATCGTTTTTATTAAACCGATGTAGCTCTTTTGGATTTCCTTTTTTCCTAAAACTAGAAAGATAGCGCGTGTAGTGGCACAACTGGTTTGTAGATTTTTTGGGTGTTCTTCAAAAAAAAACTGCCTTTTAGAGACAGTTTTTGGTTTTATTCGTTTGCTTTTGCTTTGATCAGGGCTTTTATTTTTTGTTCTAATTCGTCAGCCAATTCAGGATTGTCTTTGATTAATCCTTTTACGGCGTCGCGGCCTTGGCCAAGTTTTGTTTCGCCATAGCTGAACCATGATCCGGCTTTTTTGACGATTTCAAATTCAACAGCGAGGTCAAGAATTTCGCCGGTTTTGGAGATTCCTTCACCATACATGATGTCAAATTCTGCGAATTTGAATGGTGGTGCGACTTTATTTTTGACAACTTTTACTTTTGTTCTGTTTCCAAGCACGTTGTCGCCATCTTTGATTTGTGTAGATCTGCGAATATCGAGTCGAACGGAGGCGTAAAACTTGAGTGCGTTTCCGCCGGTTGTGGTTTCTGGGTTTCCAAAAACGATTCCGATTTTTTCTCTTAATTGATTGATAAAGAACACAGTACAGTTTGTTTTGCTGATGGTTCCAGTGAGTTTTCGTAGTGCTTGGGACATGAGTCTGGCGTGAAGACCCATTTTTGAGTCGCCCATTTCGCCTTCTATTTCGCTTTTTGGGGTTAGTGCTGCTACGGAGTCGATCACGACAATGTCGATGGCACCAGAGCGGATGAGATTTTCAGCGATTTCGAGTGCTTGCTCGCCGTTGTCTGGTTGTGATATGATGAGGTTCTCGATATCTACGCCTAATTTTTCGGCATAGGTGCGGTCAAATGCGTGTTCTGCGTCTATAAATGCGGCTATTCCGCCGGCTTTTTGTGCTTCGGCAATGGCGTGAAGGGTTAGTGTTGTTTTTCCAGATGATTCTGGCCCAAAGATTTCGATGATTCTGCCTCTTGGATAGCCGTTTACGCCCAATGCGAGGTCGATTCCTAATGATCCAGACGAGATTGTTTCGACTTCTTCGACGGCTTTGTCGCCCATTTTCATGACGGTGCCTTTACCATAAGTTTTGTCTAATTTGTCGAGCGTGAGTTGTAACGCTTTTAATTTGGCTGTTTTTTCAGCGTTTTCTTTTTCGGGGGCTACCTTTTCTTTCATTTGTATTGGCTTTTATTTTTGAGTAAAACTACATTTTTTTTTATTGATTTCAAATTTTATTTGTGCTGGTTTTTTTAAAATTTATTTATTTTTTAAGCCAACTGTTTAGCAAGTCCTTGGCTTTGTTTTTTACTTCTTCTTTGACGGCTTCTTTGACCGCTTCTTTGGTTGTCGGAATTACGGTTTTGGTGGTGTCACCCGTTTTTTTGGTTTTGTTGATCAAATCGCCAAGTGCAGAAGTCCCTTGTTTGAGTAGTTTTTGTTTCTGCTGTTGAATCAATTGTGAGGTTAGATTGGAAATGGCACTTTTAAAATCTGTTGTGATTTTTGGACTGCCAAAACTGCCCGAAATAAGTGCGTTTATGGGAACATTTTCTAATTTTGTGGTTTCTGCAGCAGACAATTTTGCAAGTAAAGCGTTGGCTTCGTTGCCCAAATATTTAGCCGGAACGCTGAGTTTTAGGTCATAATTCATATTTTGGTCAAAACCGTGCGTGCCGCTAATAGTGGCGGCTATGTCTTGGTATTTGAGATCTATTGGTTTGAGATTTACCTTTCCGTTTTCAAATGTGAGTATGGCTTTTACATCGTTTAGATTCAATTTTGAAAGGTCCAAAAATTTAAGATTTGAAGTTAGTGCCGTTAATGTAGAGGAGTTTGCGGTGGTAATTTTTGTAGAAAGGAGTTGTCCCAACATATCGCCCGAAAGGCTTTTCAGGTCTGGAGCGAGCGAGATGGCGTCGAGATTTCCGTTTAGTTTTAGTGTAGAATTGAGTTTGCCCGCAATATATCCTGCCATTGGAGCTACTTTTTTTAGCATTTCTAATTGACTGAATGTCTGTGCGATATCAACTTGATTGAGGCCTAAAATCATATCAAAAGCAGGTGTTTTTTCTTTGGTCGAAACCGTTCCGTTAAATCCAATTGAACCACCAAAAATATTGGTTTTAACGTTTTCTAGAGTCACTTTTTGATCTTTGATGAGCAATTTTCCAGCAACGGCTTTCAACACCAAATTGTCATACAAAACGGTATTGGCATTTGCAGTTATCGTACAATTCAAAAAAGAAGGAATTTTCATTGCGGTTGCTTTTTGATTGCTTTTTGAAGGTTCAGCGGTTGTCAAAAAATCTGAAACGGCAATTTGATTTGAACTCATAGTAAAGTTCCCTTCAATTTCTTGATTTTTGAATAAAAATCCATAAAAATTATTCAAAACACCAGTTACTTTGATGTCGCTTTTGCCTGTTGTTGCCTCCAATTTTTCGAGGTTTACCCGACTTGGATTGAATTGAACAATTGCGGTGCTAATGGTCATAGCTTTGCCATTTTCGTCGGTATAATTGAAATTTGAAAGGCTCATATTGCCTTGATTATCAATATTTTGATATTTACTGCTGGAAACAGATTCCATATCAAATTTGGTTGTTACATTGGCTTTCAAAATACCTTGCAAAGGTTTTTTGAGTTGAATTGGGTAGGCTTGAGATAGTTTTGCCAAATTGATTGTTCCATTAAGTTCGGCAGCAACTAATGGGTTTTGGGTTATGTTTTTAATATTAGCTTTGGCCAAAAAAACATCTTGATCTATTTGAAATGAGAGTTTGTCCAGGTTTACATAGGTGTCATTTAAAACCCCTGTTTGATTTATTATTTTGGTGTCAATGACAATATTTCTGACAGATTTTGGTAAATTTGGATATTGAAATGACGCATTGTTTGAGGCAATTTGAATATTAAATTTCGGTACGGTTTTGTCTGAAAACAATCCTTTTGCAAAACCGTTTACGGTAAAGTCGCCATTTGTTTTTACGCCATCAAGCGAAGTGGAATAGGCTGCAGGCAACAAGCCCAAAAAATTTTTGAAAGATGATGTTGGCGTTTGAAAACTCAAATCATAAATTTGTCCTTGGTCTGTAAGCGCAATAAATCCGTTGAATTTCAAAGGCAATTCGTTTATTTTGGCTACGTTTTCTTTGAAGGTGTATTGGTTTTTTTCTAAATCGATCCCTAAAATGGCATCAAGATTTACACGAAGGTTTTTCATATAACTTATTTTATCCATTTTTAAGGATACTTTGGCAAACGAGTGGGTGTCTAAGTCAAGTTTTGCTGCGGCAAAATCACCTGTTCCTTGATGATTGAGGCTATCCATTGTCATTTCGATTTTGGATCTTTGATCAAAATATCGAAACTTAAAATTTTCGACACTGTATTTTTGAATCTTTAAGGCTAATGGATCGCTTTTTTGGTTGTTTGCATCTTCTTTTTTGATGGCAATATCAAAATTTCCTTTGCCGTTTTTGTCAAAAATAATATTAATCAATCCGTTTTTTGATTCAATTCCTTGAATGTTGATGCTTTCTGTTTTGGATTTAAACAATTCTTTGATAGACATTTTCAAATTCAATTCGCCCAGCGAAACCAATGTATCGCCTTCAAAAGGGGCTTTGTTGATGATTACAAATCGAGATAAATTAACGTTGGCATTCGGAAAATTTTTGAACAAACTCAAATCAGCTTCTGCAAAACTTACTTTAGCATCAACGTTTTCGTTTATAGCTTGTTCAATTTTTGCTTTGATTTGGTCTTTGAAAAAATAGGGGGTCGCAATGAGTAGTCCTATTATAAGAAGCACTACAACTGCTGCAATTTTTAAAATTTTTTTGATCATCTTTTTTTAATTTAAAATATACAAACAAAAACAATGCCTTTGTTTTTTTTGCAAAAATACAAAAATTTAAACTTGCATTTCGATTGATTTTTTGCTTTCAAAAAAAAAGCCTTTCAACAATGAAAGGCTTTTTTTGAATTGATTTTTTTTATTTTTTGATAAATTTTTTGGATACAGTTTTTGTTCCATCATTGATTTCAAAAACATAAATTCCGCTACTTAATTTGGCAACATCAATATTGCTTGAACTTGTTTTTCCGCTTAAAACTTGTTGTCCTGTAGCATTAAAAATTTTATAATCAACAATATTATCTCCAGAGATTTTTAGATTCAACATTCCAAAAACTGGATTTGGATACATCGAAAAGTCTAATGTTTCATTGATGCTTGATGCTGTCAATCCGTATGTTATTGGTTCTACGGGTGCATCAACAGGTGCCTCGATTGGTGTAGTATCTGTAAGCGGAATACCCCCAACATTGACGGTATAATCTTCTACTTCGCCTGCTTTGAAAGCTTCACAAGCCGTTTGGGCAGCGCCGCTTTTCATTGAAACCCGCATTCTGGTTGTTCCTAATAGTGCTGTTGTTGGGGTGGTAAACGTAAAAGTTAGATATGCGCTACTGTTTGACGAAGTAGAAACCATTAATTCGGCAACTTCAAAAACGCCATTTTTGTTATAATCTATCCACACTTTCCAAAACTCTAATAATGCAGCACTTGCAAATCCTGCACTTACGATTATTGTGTTTGTACCAATTGCAACTGTTCCAGTTTGTGACGTAAAATTGCCATAACCGCCGTTTTTTCCGGTTGTGTTTGCAATTCCGCCAATAGCTACATAATCGATATATTCTTTTACGACGCTACCACCTTTTGAGGCACAATAGGTTGGTGGAGGAGACAGTGTTGTGA
>JANNBA010000159.1:0-21282 GCA_031384845.1 Bacteroidota bacterium | reverse complement strand
ATTTGCATAATATCTTGATGAAACATAATAAGAAAGACGAATGGCATAAAGGAAAATACAAACAACATAGCAACGCAGTTGAAGCAAATTATCCAGATGGAACTAAACAAATAGTTTTTCAAACAACCGAAGCAGGATTTATAACTGAAAATGCAATGCAAAACCGAAATTAGCCTTGTATCTTTGCACTCAAAACTGGTATTCATCATAGGAAAAATTATGTGGAAATAATCTTCTAATGTACTGAATATCAGTTTAATTTACTAATATTTTAACGCTTATGTTTGATAGAATTTAATCAGTTTTTATTTTTTGTCATGTACTAAATATTCTAGGGTAAGTCTCCTCAAAATATTTTTTTTTTGATTTTTTTTGTTAATTAAATTGTTTTAAAAAAAAACGAAAGAGGGGCAAGAAAGTCATTATATTGTTTAATTTTATACAAAAGTTTTTTAAACAACTAATATGCATTTAAGCGAGGACGAAGAAGACTACGACTACCAATTATCGCTCTCAAAATTTGAGTCGATGCTCAAAACCAATCGGGTCATTTTTTTTGATTCGGAAGAGTTTGAAGATATTATTTTGCATTATTTGGATTCAGGAAAAATCAATTTGGCCAAAAAGGCTTTAAAGTTGGCTATGGAGCAGCATCCAAATTCGATTGGGCTAAAATTGGTTATGGTCGAAATGCTGATTTATGAAGATAAGTTGGATATTGCTTTAAAAATATTGCTCGAATTGGAGATTTTTGAACCTACAAATGAGGAAATTTATATACAAAAAGCAACTATCTTTTCTAAACGAAAAAAACATAAAGAGGCTATCGAATTGCTACAAACGGCACTTTTATATACAGACGATTTGGCAGATGTATATAATTTGATTGGCATGGAATATTTGTTTTTGGACAACTTGGAGGCGGCAAAAGACAATTTTATATTGTGTCTAGAAAACGACGAAGACGAGCAAGGAACCTTGTATAACGTTGTGTATTGTTATGAATTTTTGGAGCAATATGAAGATGTGATTCTTTTTTTGGATAATTATATTGATCAAAATCCTTATTCTGAAATTGCTTGGCATCAATTGGGTAGGATCCAATATGGTCAAAAAAATTATGCTGAAGCCATTCGTTGTTTTGAATATGCAATTTTGATCGATGAAACGTTTTTGGGTGCCTATATGGAAAAAGCCAAAACGCACGAGAAACTAAAAGAATTTGAAAAAGCTATCAAAGATTATAACCAAACCCTTGAGTTGGACGACCCAACTTCGTATGCCCTTTTAAGAATTGGCAAATGCCACGAAAAATTGGGAAACACTGCCCAAGCCCTTCAATATTACAACAAAACAGTTCATGAAGATCCTCTTTTAGACAAAGGTTGGGTGGCAATCACCGATTTTTATGTGCGCCAAAAAAAGTTTGAAAAGGCGTTGTATTTTGTCAACAAAGCGTTATCAATAGACAATCAAAATAGGTTGTATTGGAAACGATATGCAACGATTAGCAAGCATTTGAATCATTTTGAAGAGGCCGAATTTGGTTTCAGAAAAGCAGTAGAACACGGTGATAATCAATTGGATACTTGGCTTTTTTGGATCGATATGTTGCAGTTTTTAGGCGAGTTTAATACCGCTATAAAAACATTGTTATTGGCATCAGAATTTTTTCCTGAAGAATTTCAAATTGAGTACAGATTAGCCGGTTTATATTTTATGCTCGACGAAATCGAAAAGGCAAGTTTTCATTTGAATAATGGTTTGCGACTGAATTTTAAAAGTCATTTGTTGCTCGAAAAGCTATTTCCGGTGATATGGAATCGAAAAGCAGTTAAAATTGCGATTGATAATTTTGGTAAATAAATAAAAATGCACAATCGACAATATGGATTGCTTGGAAAAAACATTAGCTACTCGTTTTCTAAAGCTTATTTTGCCAAGAAATTTGAGAAAGAGGAATTAAATCATTGTAGCTATCAGAATTTTGACCTCGAAAATGTATTCGAAATTACCTCTGTTCTAAAGAAGCATAGGGACTTAAAAGGCTTAAATGTTACTATTCCTTATAAAGAAACTGTGTTGCCATTTTTAGACAAAATTTCAAAAAACGCTACGAAGATAGGCGCCGTAAACACCATTAAAATTTCAAAAAAAGGGGTGTTGAAAGGCTATAATACAGATTTTTATGGATTTAAAAAAGCGTTGAAACCTTTGCTACAACCACACCACCAAAAAGCTTTGATTTTGGGAACCGGTGGCGCATCAAAAGCGATTGCCTTTGCACTCAAAAAGTTGAAAATCGACTTCAAGTATGTATCTCGAAGCCCCCTAAAAAACGGGTTGTTGTATGACCAATTAGACGAAACAATCTTTAAAAGTTACCAAATTATTATCAATTGTACGCCGATTGGAACGAGCCCAAAAATCAATGAATGTCCACTAATTCCATATCAATTTTTGGGGTCGCAACATCTTGTTTTTGATTTGATTTATAATCCAGAGAAATCACTTTTTTTGCAAAAAGCAGCACAGCAAGGGGCAGAAATTCAAAATGGTTTGAAAATGCTGGAATTTCAGGCTGAAAAAGCATGGGAAATTTGGAATTCATAGAACATTTAAGACAAAAAAAAAGACAATATTTATAAAAATAATTTTAAAAATTTATGACTTCCGAAAATCAAAATCGATATGCGCTTCGAGGTGTTTCTGCTACAAAAGAAGACGTACACCAAGCCATAAAAAACACTGACAAAGGATTATATCCAAAGGCTTTTTGTAAAATAATTCCTGATTATTTGACAAATGACGATGATTATTGTTTGATCATGCACGCCGATGGTGCAGGAACAAAATCTGCTTTGGCATATCTATATTGGAAAGAAACTGGAGATATATCAGTTTGGAAAGGGATTGCCCAAGATGCACTAATTATGAATATCGACGACTTGATTTGTGTGGGTGCAACAACCAATATCTTATTGTCATCAACAATTGGTAGAAACAAAAACTTGATTCCTGCCGAGGTCATTACAGCACTTATTTCGGGTACAGAAGCATTAATTTCAGAACTTCAAAAACACGGCATAACCATACACGCTACAGGTGGAGAAACTGCTGATGTAGGCGATTTGGTGCGCACAATTATTGTTGACTCCACCGTAACAGCAAGACTCAAACGGACTGAAGTAATTGATAATGCTAACATAAAAGATGGCGATGTGATTGTGGGATTAGCCTCGTTTGGGATCGCTAATTATGAAAACGAATACAATGGTGGAATGGGTAGCAACGGATTGAGCTCTGCCCGACACGATGTTTTTGACCATCAATACGCAAACAAATACCCTGAAAGTTTTGATCCAGAAGTGCCAAATAATTTAGTATATTCTGGTCAAAAAAAGCTTACAGATAAAGTGGACAATAGCCCAATTGATGCTGGAAAATTAGTGCTTTCGCCAACACGAACCTATGCACCCATCGTAAAAAAAATACTCGAAAAATATACCGCTCAGCAAATTCACGGCATGGTGCATTGTAGTGGAGGAGCACAAACTAAAATATTACATTTTGTTGATAACCTTCATATTACAAAGGATAATTTGTTTGAAGTTCCACCTCTTTTTCGATTAATTCAGTCTGAATCACAAACCAATTGGCGTGAGATGTATCAGGTTTTTAATTGTGGTCATCGTTTAGAAATTTATATACCAAAAGAGTTGGCACAAGATATTATTGCAATTTCAAATTCTTTTGGCGTTGCTGCACAAATAGTTGGTTCTGTTGCAAAAAGTGATACAAAAAGACTTACAATAAAAAGCGAATTTGGGATATTTGAGTATTGATTTGATGTTTTTTATAAAAAGTCAATACACAACAACTTTCTTTAAGGTATCAACCAATGTATTTGATAACTTTTTAGAAAATCATTTGCAATAGCTCCATTCAAAATTTAAAATTTAAAATTCAAAATAAAATAAAGTACCTTTGCGGTTCAAAATACACAAATGAAATTACATCGCAATTTGGTTTACACCACTATCGATTCGCTCAATGCCATCTTTAACGAAGGTCAATATGCAGACAAAATGGTGGCTCAAGCCCTGAAAAAAGACAAACGATGGGGCAGTCACGACCGCAAATTTGTTGCCGAAACGATATACGAAATTGTGCGTTGGAAGCGTCTTTATGCCGAGATTGCAGAGGTTAAAGAACCTTTTGACCGCGAGAATTTGTGGCGCATTTTTGGGGTTTGGGCCGTTTTGCGAGGCTATCCAATCCCCGATTGGCAACAGATTGTTGGCACTCCAGAGCGAAAAATCAAGGGACGATTTGATGAGTTTTCAAAACAGCGTACTTTGCGAGAATCTATCCCGGATTGGATGGATGAATTATGCGTAAAAGAGATTGGAGAGAAAATTTGGAGTCAAGAAATTGCTGCTCAAAACCAACCTGCAAAAGTAATTTTGAGAGCTAATACTTTAAAAACCAATAAGCAACAATTGCGTGCGCTATTAATGGATTTGGATATTGAAACCGAATTTTTGAGCAATCAGCCCGATGCGCTTGTTCTAAAGGAGCGTGCCAATGTTTTTTTGACAACAGCTTTTAAGGACGGTTTTTTTGAAGTTCAAGATGCAAATTCACAATTGGTGGCTCAATTTTTGGATGTTGAGCCTGGTATGAGGGTTGTGGATACTTGCGCAGGTGCCGGTGGCAAAACCTTGCATTTGGCGTCGTTGATGCAAAATAAGGGACAACTCATCGCAATGGATTTGTACGAAAGTAAGCTCAAGCAACTCAAACTTCGTGCCAAGCGCAATGGAGCTTTTAATATAGAATACCGAATTATAGATTCGACTAAAGTAATAAAAAAACTGGAAGAAAAAGCAGATAGAGTATTGATTGACGCACCTTGTAGCGGATTGGGCGTTTTGAAAAGAAATCCGGATGCCAAATGGAAATTGCAACCCGAGTTTATCGAGAATATCAAAAAAGTGCAAGCCGAAGTTTTAGAAAGTTATGCTCGGATTGTAAAACCTGGCGGAAAATTGGTGTATGCAACCTGTTCGATTTTGCCATCGGAAAATCAAAATCAAGTTCAAAATTTTTTGAAAACACCAATGGGAAAAAACTTTTCCTTCATCAAAGATCTGCAGTTGTTGGCCTCTGATTCTGGTTTTGATGGTTTTTATATGGCTCAATTAGAAAGAAAAATATAATATTATGAAAAAAATTAGCCTTTTCATCGTTGTTTTAGTGACAACAATTGCCTTTGCTCAGGCTCCTACAAATTATTATACTGCCGCAAACGGATTTAGTGGTTATGCATTGAAATCCAAACTCAAAACAATTATTACTACCGGGCATAATGATCAAGGATATTCGGGATTGTGGCAAGCTTATTTTAATTCAGATAGGGATAACGGCATTGGATTTGAAAATGACAATACTATTGTTGACATTTATTCTGAAAATCCTTCGGGCGCAGACCCTTACAACTTTACTTATGATACCAATCAATGTGGGACTTATGCAAATGAGGGTGATTGTTATAATCGAGAACACCTTGTTCCGCAAGCTTATTTTGATGGTGTGGCTACCAATCCTATGAAAAATGATGCTTTCCATGTGATGCCAACCGATGGAAAAGTAAACGGGATTAGAGATAATTTTCCCTTTGGTGTAGTAAATGTTGCAACTTTGACAACACAAAATGGATCAAAAAAAGGTGCTAATCTGAATTCTGGTTATTCTGCAGGATATACAGCAACTGTTTTTGAGCCAATCGACGAGTTTAAGGGAGATATTGCACGCTGTTTGCTGTATTTTGCAACACGTTATGAAAATTCGATGGTTGCGTTTTATACTGCAGCATCAGTTCAATCCAAAGATATGTTTGATGGCAGCGCAGATCAAGTTTTTTCGCCAACTTTTTTGAATATTTTATTAACTTGGAACCAACTTGACCCTGTAAGTATCAAAGAAACCAAACGAAACAACGCTCTTTATGGCTATCAAGGCAATAGAAATCCCTATATTGACAATAATGCTTATGTGACCGCAATTTGGGGTTTGCCGCTCGCAACTCCTAGATTTGATTCGCTCCAAAGTGTTTTAATATTCCCAAATCCTGTAACCAACCACCTATTAAATATTCGCACAGACAGTAATCTTATAACGATTCAGTTGATAAATATTAATGGTCAAGTGGTTCAGACAATCCAAAAACCAATGGTCGTAGATGGTATATATCAATTACAAAATATAGCATCGGGATTTTATTTTTTAAAAATTTCGAACGAAAATCAAACTGTTACCAAAAAAATTATTGTCGATTAAAAATCATAATTTTTGATAAGAATTCGAATCCCAACCAATATAAAGCTCAAAATAAGTATTTTTGAAATGGTTTTCGCTCTAATTTTTTGCGAGATAAAAGCACCCAACTGAGCACCCGGAATGACGCCTATTGCAATCAAAGCAATAAGTTTTAGATACATATCATTTTGATAATTATCTTGAAAAAAATTTACAAATACACTCGTTGTAGCCATTATAGCCAATATAAAATGAGATGTTGCAGTAGCCACTTTTAGCGGAAAACGCAATATGTTTTGCATTGCAGGTACGTGAATAATACCACCGCCGATTCCCAATATTGGCGATACATAACCCACAAAAACACTAATAAGTATGCCTATTTTTGGGTTATAATAATATTGATATAAGTTTCCGTTTTTGTCTATCAATATGGTTTCTTTGTCCATCGATGTTGGCGATTTGATGCGTAACTCGGCTGTGGTTTTTGAATTTTTATACCATAAATATATACCGATGCACAACAATATGATGCCAAAAAAATAATTAAACAACTGTTGTGGAATATAAGGAACGGATAAAACACCCAAAATCGAGCCTGGAATAGCAAAAACGGCAAACAAACCTCCAGCCTTATAATCTATCAATCCAGAGCTCGAATAGGCAAAAGATCCTGATATAGAATTGATTGCGATTACCGCAACAGAGATAGCCGTAATAATTTGTGGTGGCAAATCGGGATAATTTAAAATCAAAAATGGCATCAAAATAATACCGCCACCAGCTCCAATTAGCGTTCCTAATGTGCCAATACAAAATCCAATTAGAATTAATAATACAAAATCTGGCATATTCGCTCGAATTAATTTTTAGTGTTCAAAGGACTAATTATTTTTACGTTTTGAAACACTATAGCACCTTTTACAACTCCCGAAATAATGTTTCGGAGCGCATCTATAATTTGTATTTTGAGTTGCGTTTTTGGATAAATCAAACTCACTTCGCGAGCAGGTTTTGGAGATTTGAATTCCCGAAGTTTTAATTGATCTATTTGAGTCAAATTTTGAGTATGCAAAAACGGCAACAACGTCATTCCCAAGCCTTCATCTGCCAGCTTGATGAGCGTTTCAAAGCTTCCACTTTCTAATCTAAAAGTGCCATTTTTTGAGTTTCCGTTTCTTTTACAAAGATTCAAAACACCCTCCCGAAAACAATGTCCATCCTTTAACAACAAAATATCGTCTAGATTCAAATCTGTAATTTCGATTTCAGATTTTTGAGCAATGTGATGATTTTCAGGAATATACGCAATATATGGTTCAAAGTAAAGTACAATTTCTTTGAGGCTATCCACCTGCAATGGGGTTGAAGCAATGGCAGCATCCAGATGTCCGTTGTTCAATTTTGTAATAATTTCGTCGGTGTTTAGCTCCTCAATTATCAGTTTTACTTTTGGATATTTGTGAATAAAGTTACTCAAAAACATGGGCAGCAATGTTGGCATCACCGTCGGAATAATACCCAGGCGAAACTCGCCACCCACAAACCCTTTTTGTTGCTCGACAATATCTTGCATTCTCCCTGCTTCATTAACAATGTTTTTGGCTTGATTCACAATTTTTTGCCCTATTTCGGTCAATTGAATTGGTTTTTTTGAACGATCAAAAATCAAAATTTTAAGTTCCTCTTCCATTTTTTGAACCTGCATGCTTAATGTAGGTTGGGTTACGTTGCTTTTTTCGGCCGCCAAAGTAAAATTTTTGTATTCGGCAACCGCCAAAACATATTGAAGCTGTGTAATGGTCATAGTATCATAAATTTTGATACAAATATAAATAATAATCAATAAAATCGATAGTGTTTGAAAAAAAATGTGTGTTGAAAAGAAAATCAAAACAAAATTTTTATCAAAAATTTGACAATCAGTCTGTTGTGCTATTTTCGTTAAAAGATTCTGGAAGCATTTTTGGCAACAATTTGATAAAAAGAGGCAACAACAAACTACCGCCAGGAAGCATAAAAATGGTTAAGGACGGAATGGTTTTGCAAATTTCTAACAACTGTTTTTTGATTTTCTTCTTTTCCATATCCTCCAAATGTCGGTGCGTAGAATGTGTCAACAACAATACCAATTCACCATTTTTTTCCAATTCTTTGGTCAATCTAATTTTGTTTCTCGAAATCAATAAAACCACCTTTTGAGAAGCATGATCATAAAAATTCTTCATCGGATTAGCATAATTAAAATACGGAATTGCCTTTTTGTTTGTAGTTATAAAAGCATTAATTTCAGCCAAACTTTCTTCAACATCATCAATAGAAATACCCATCAAATTGGCCATTTGATACAAATAAATAGCATCATCAACAGTCCAATCCTCGCTCCAAATAGACAATCCAGCAAGATCAATCAAATACCATTTTTCCATTTTTGTTTCAAAATGATCAAGCTCCAATACTTCCAAATCTTGCACTGTAATATTCGAAAATTTGGTATATCGAACAGAGGTTTCAAACAATTTTACCAGCAAATCCGCATAATTACTATTGCTTTTTTTGGTTTGAAGTCCCAACAAAATCACACTCAAAATTGTTTCTTCTAACCGTTTTGTATAATTTGGCGGAATAAAACCATTTTTCAAAAATTTTTCAAAAGCCAAAACATCAACAAACAATAACGCATTTGTGAGAATTGGCGAAAAATTTTTGCTCACAATATTTTTATTCGTTTGCACACGATCATCAATCATTTTTTCCAAATCTCTCGAAAAAAAATTTTCAGGCAAAACCCGCTTCAAAAATCCAAACCGTTTGGGATTCATTTCACGATAAAAAGCCGCCGCTTTCTCTATAAACAACTTACTTTTAGAACTATCTTTCGACCTACAAAAAACCAAAAATAAACAATGCAAAAGCCCAACTTTTGAAATTTCCTCCTGTGTCCACTTGCTCAAATCAATCGCAACAGTAGTTTCAAATCCTACAATGTGACCAAAAACAATACCCGTAGCCCTCAGCTTTTTATAAAAATCGGCTTCTTCCAAAACCAAATTTGGGGCAACATTTTTTTGTTCTACAAAAAATTTATCTATCCAACCAGTCGATGATGGGTTGATCATAATTAAAAATTAAAAAACAAATTTATTCAATTTTATTCAAAAAATGACAAATAAAACCCATTTATTTTTTTTGGCGCACACCATCCGTCTTGCACACCACCTGTCCCGCTGCACGCTATATCTTTTTTTGGTTTTTGAAAAAAAAACCAAAAAAAGGATGCCGCTACATCGGGGCGATTTTAGACTTTTTGGATTTTTGAAAAAATTTGTCAACTTTTCAATAGTTGACAAATTTAGGTTCTCAAATACGAGAAAATTTGTCAACTTTCAAAAGTTGACAAATTTAGGTTCTCAAATACGAGAAAATTTGTCAACTTTTCAAAAGTTGACAAATTTAGGTTCTCAAATACGAGAAAATTTGTCAACTTTCCAAAAGTTGACAAATTTAGGTTCTCAAAAACGAGAAAATTTTCAACTTTCCAAAAGTTGACAAATTTAGGTTCTCAAATGCTAGAAAATTTGTCAACTTTCCAAAAGTTGACAAATTTAGGTTCCCAAATACGAGAAAATTTGTCAACTTTTCAAAAGTTGACAAATTTAGGTTCTTAAATACGAAAAAATTTGTCAACTTTCAAAAGTTGACAAATAAACGCACTATACACAACAACCACCTTTTCATTAACCCCGAAAAGCCAACAATAATCTGCAATCATCGAATACTGCCAAAAAATATAATCCATGAGATAAACTCCGGCTGAACGAAATAGCGGCTTTAAAAAATTTGGGTTTTGTTCTTGAACTTACACATTTTTTTGTACTTTTGCTTCAGTGATTTACGAAAAGTTTTGGACAACCAAATCTCCAACTTCTGCAAACCACGAAAATTTTAGTTTATTTTGAAAAAAAGGTGAGAATTAATAGTGTGAATTTGTGATAAAATTTAGAATTAAGACTTTCAAGCAGGAATAAATGACATAAAATATTATTTCAAACAATAAAAAACAAAAAATGAAAAAATTAGTAATTGGGCTTTTAGCAATTATCACTATTAGCTATTCTTGTAAATCAACAGGAACTATGGCAAATATTCAACCAAAAACTGGCTCAATGGAGTTGCCAATGAAAGGCGAATTTCGAATTTGGAATGGAATAACCCATCCGAGTTTTTCGGTTACACTTTCAAACCCATCAGCAACACAATCTTGTGAAGTTTATAAAGTGTCAAGCATTGGAATCGAAAAATGGGTATCGCCATCGTTGCAATCTGGAAAAACGATGACAATTACAGTGCCAGCTAACGGACATTTATTTTTCAAAAATTTTAACCCTAATACATTAAAAATCAACTATATAATCCAAGAATAAAAGGAGCCGTGATTGTTTCCGGTATTTATAAGTTGGTAGTATTACTTCTAAAAACAAAAAATACAATTGAAAATATGCAATTTAATATTTCAAATTGCATAAATTAAGATAAATAATTTGAATGGAAAATAGTGCTATTATATTGGATTTAGATTATACGATCTTCCCAACAAATACAATTAACAGAAAAGTTATAGCACCTTTTTTTAAGCATCTTTCAATAAACCTGCAAAATCTGTTCGCTAAAGAAATTATTGCTCATATACTAAATGACTTGTGGAGAGATTCATGGGATGTTGTTATAGAGAAATACAAAATCCCGAAAGAAATATTTTTGAAATCTGTCAAAATATTAGAAAGTTTGGAATTAATATTAGAAATTTCTACTTATACAGATTACCAAATCATAAGAGATTTTAAAATTGACAAATTTTTAGTAACCACAGGCTTGACTTCTTTGCAAAATTGTAAAATTAAAGCATTAAAAATACAAAATGACTTTAAAGAGATAATCATAAATGACAGCTTGATTGAAACTAGAACAAAATTTGATATATTTTCCGAACTTATAGCCAAATATAACCTTAATCCCGAAAAAACTTTTGTAATTGGTGATAATCCAAATTCTGAAATTCAAGCAGGAAATGAATTAAAACTAAAAACGATTCAAATATTACGCGAAAATATTGTAAAAGGTGAAAATGCAGCATATCATATATATTCATTTTCAGAACTAAAACACATCATAAAATAGATAAAAGCACGGCCTAACATCCAGCTTTCATCGACCTTTAAAGCAAACAATATCTGCAATCATCGAATACCGCAAAGAAATTTAATCCATGAGATAAACTTCGGTTGAAAGGAACCGGCAAGTTTGTCAAAATTTTGAGTTTATTGAAACGCCCAAAAGTCTAAATTCGCCCTGACGTAGCGGCATCCTTTTTGGATTTTCTTTTTCTGAAAATCCAAAAAGATATAGCGTGCGGCAGGACGGGTGGTGTATGAATAGGGGAGGTGTGCGCCAAAAAAAACAAAGTATATAAAAAATGTGAATTTGTTTTGGATTAGAAAAAATTAAATCTAAAAATCAAATTTCAGAATAAAAATAACTAAATTTGCACATAAAACAAACACAATAATATGGATGAAAATTTTTCACCCCGCGTAAAAGACGTAATCACCTTTAGCAAGGAAGAAGCTTTGCGATTGGGTCACGATTTTATTGGAACAGAACATCTTATGCTCGGAATTTTGAGAGATGGCAACGGAAAAGCAATCGATATATTATTAAATTTATCAATTGATCTAAACCACTTACGCCGCAAGGTCGAAATTTTAAGCCCTGCAAATCTGCAAGTTACAGCAGATATCGACAAGCGAAACTTGCATCTGACCCGTCAGGCTGAACGCGCCTTGAAAACCACGTTTCTGGAAGCCAAAATGTTTCAAAACACTACAATTAGCACCGCTCATCTGTTGCTTTGTATCCTGAAAAACGAAAATGATCCAACGACAAAACTCTTAAACAAACTCAAAATTGATTATGACAATGTGAAAGAACAATATTTGTCTATATCGATGAGCAACAACCCATTTTCTGAAAATGCTCCAAAAGCAGAATCTTATAATGAAGATGCTGCCCACGAAGACCAGTTTAAGGAAAGCAGTTTCAATAACCCCGGCAACAAATCTACCAAAAAATCAAAAACACCAGTTTTAGACAATTTTGGACGTGATCTAACCGAAATGGCCGAGCAAGGAAAATTAGACCCTGTAGTAGGTCGCGAAAAAGAAATCGAGCGGGTATCTCAAATTTTGAGCCGTCGCAAAAAAAACAACCCTTTATTAATAGGCGAACCCGGAGTTGGAAAATCTGCCATTGCAGAAGGATTGGCTCTTCGAATTATACAAAAAAAAGTATCCCGAATATTGTTCAATAAGCGAGTAGTAACCTTGGATTTGGGCAGTTTGGTTGCTGGGACAAAATACCGTGGTCAATTTGAAGAACGCATGAAAGCCGTTATGAACGAGTTGGAAAAAAATGACGACATTATACTTTTTATCGACGAAATTCATACTATTGTTGGGGCAGGTGGCGCCGCAGGCTCACTCGATGCCTCCAATATGTTCAAACCGGCATTGGCACGAGGCGAAATACAATGTATTGGTGCCACAACACTAGACGAATACCGTCAATATATCGAAAAAGATGGCGCATTAGAACGTCGTTTTCAAAAAATTATTGTCGAGCCAACCTCTGTCGATGAAACGATTATTATTTTGAATAATATCAAAAATAAATATGAGGATCACCACCACGTAACCTATACAGACCAAGCCATTGAGGCTTGTGTAAAATTGACAAATCGCTATATGTCTGAACGTTTCTTGCCAGATAAAGCTATCGATGCCCTAGACGAAGCTGGATCTAGAGTGCACATCACCAATATGGATGTTCCAAAACAAATATTAGATTTGGAACGAGAATTAGAAGATATTCGTTTGCAAAAAATAGATGTTGTCAAAAAGCAAAAATACGAGGATGCTGCACGATTGCGTGATGACGAGAAACGAGCCGAAAAAGAATTGGCTTTAGCCCAAGAAAATTGGGAAAACGATGCCAAAAACAATCGAATATTGGTGACTGAAGACCACGTAGCAGACGTAGTTTCTATGATGACCGGAATCCCAGTGAACAGAATTGCACAAACTGAAAGCAACAAATTGGCACATTTGCCAGAGTTGATCCAGAGCAAAGTTGTGGGGCAAAACGAAGCCGTTTTGAAAATTTCAAGATCCATACAGCGCAATCGTGCAGGGCTAAAAGATCCAAATCGACCAATAGGTTCGTTTATATTCTTGGGACAAACAGGAGTTGGAAAAACACAATTAGCCAAAGTTTTGGCCAAAGAATTGTTTGATTCTGAAGACGCTTTGATTAGAATTGATATGAGCGAATATATGGAAAAATTTGCCATATCTCGACTTATTGGTGCGCCACCGGGCTATGTAGGCTATGAAGAAGGCGGACAATTGACCGAAAAAGTAAGAAGAAAACCATACTGTGTTGTGTTGCTCGACGAAATTGAAAAAGCACATCCTGACGTTTTTAATATGATGCTTCAGGTGCTAGACGATGGCTATTTGAATGATAGTTTGGGTCGCAAAATCGATTTCAAAAACACCATTATCATCATGACTTCAAACATTGGTGCCCGTCAGATCAAAGATTTTGGACAAGGCGTTGGATTTGGTACGGCAGCCAAGATTGCGCAAGCCGACGACAACTCAAAAAGCATCATCGAGAATGCCCTCAAAAAAGCATTTGCCCCCGAGTTTTTAAATAGGATAGACGATGTAATCGTTTTTAATGCGCTCGAAAAGCATGATATTGATTTGATTATCGAAATCGAACTCAAAAAATTATACCATCGAATTGCAGAGTTGGGCTATCAACTTCAATTGACAGACAAAGCCAAAGCCTATATTGCAGACAAGGGATTTGACAAACAATTTGGTGCAAGACCCCTCAAACGGGCTATTCAAAAATATGTTGAAGATGCACTAGCAGAATCTATAATCACCTCAAAAATTGGTGCTGGAGACCAAATCTTGATGGATATTGAAGATAATGCTACCGAATTGTCTGTTACCATCAACAAAACTGTTGTTGCACTTGAAGAATAGAAAATCCTTTTATCAGAATAGCCTACTTTATCTCTATATAGTAGGCTTTTTTGTTGAAGTCAAACCAATAAAGCAACACCAAATCAAATTTTTAGAAAAAAATATGATTTAAAAATGTTGATAACTTTTACACTTATTTTTTGTCTTACATTTGTTTCTTATTGTATATTTGCACAAGAATTAAGACTAATTTCAAATTAATCGCATTAAAACTCGATGAAATACGTTTTTTTTCGATGAATTACTATAATCACAGTGCGAATATGAAACACGATAAATTTTCATAAGGTCATTTTAACGCCCAAGACCATACGGGGCATAAATAAAAAAAGAAATTATGTTAACATTAGCAACTTTAGCTTCAGAGCTAAAAATCGAAAACGTAGCCTTGATTGCTGCAGGTGGAAAAGCAAAAGGAAAAGCAAAAACTGTAAAAGTACATTCTGTGAGCTCTGCAAGCAGTGTGAGCATGTCATCAGCAGCACCTGTGCTTGTTGACCCTAATTCACCAAAATAATTTTATATAAAAAATTATAAAAATGAGAGGAAACTCTCATTTTTTTTTGTCTAAAAATGAAAAGATATTTACTTTCAAAATCGGCTGTTGTAGAAGAATTGGACTATATTTGGTATGCCAATAATGGCAAAAGCAGCTACAAAATAAATGCTACAATGGCACAAATTCTGTTAGAATTTCAGTTGCCAAACGAAGTAGCAACTATTGTCGAAAAGATATTGCAACCAGAAAACAAAGAAGAAAAAATACAGTCGATCGCATTTATAGATACTTTTTTGACAGAAATGCGCAAAATTGGCGTTATTGTTTTAGACACAGATCAAGACCTTCAAAAACCAAAACCAGTTTTGAAAGTGGGAAATGTTTATCGCAATTTTGAAGTTTTGGAAATGATTGCCGCAAATGACTCATTTGTTCAGGTTTATAAAATTTTGAAATCTGAGAATATAAAACCAACAGTGATTAAACTTTTTGCTTGCAAAAAAAATAAAATTGATAACAACAAAAAAACACACAAAAGTTTTATGATGTTTCAGCAAGAAATGCAAATCCATCGTAGTATTCCAAGCCACCCTAACATTTGCTTTTTTGTAGAAAAAAACCAAATTCTAAATTATCCTTATTTTGAAATGGAATTTGTAAACGGAAAAGAACTTTCGAGAAACATTCGTTCAAAACGAAATTATCAAAATACGAACCACAAAATAGCCTCAGGATTGCTAGCCGCAATGGCTCATTTGCACCACAACAATATCGTTCACGCTGATTTGCACTCTAGAAATTTTATGTTTGATGCTAAAAAAAATGTCAAAATTATTGATTTTGGGTTTTCGTATAACACCACAATACCAACCGAAAACCAAGTTATGAATAGAGGTGGAGTAGCACATTATATGCCGCCTGAAAGGGTTTATGACCATCCATTTATTTTTTCAAATACCGTTTCTACGCTTCAAGGTGAGGTATATCAGTTGGGGTTGATGTTATTTCGACTTTATACAAAAACAAACCCATTTGCTAGCAAAACAGAAAAAACTTGGGCAGAGATGGCACACGATATTTTGAATTTTGAAATTTTGGATCCGATAACAAATAATAATCAAAAAGACGCAATAATCAAAAAAGCAATGTCAAAAAATCCAATCGACCGCTATAAAAACTGTGTTGAAATGCAAAAAATGTGGTTGGAAATAAAAGATTAAACTGTAAAAATCAATTGTTTGTGAAATTAGTTTGCATTTGAATTGGTTTTTTTTATCTTTGAAATATATTGAAATTCAATTTTAACAAAATTATAATGCTCAAAACAGACCCTCAGCTAAAATCTAATGACTGTGGAATCAGTGCTATCAAAACGATTTTTAATGTTTTTGAAAGAAATGTTAGTCGAAAATATATCGAAGATAATATTGCATTGTCTGAGAAAGGTTCTCGAATTTCGGATTTGAAAGCATTCTTTGACGACAATGGTTTTGAAACATCATATAAAATCCTTGATATCAATTATATATCTGGTGATCAGGCCGCTTTGGATAGCTATTTTCCATTTATTTTGCCCGTTGAAAACAAAGCAATTACCCACTATGTAGTTGTAAATGAACGAAAAGGCGACAAACTAAAAGTTTTAGATCCTAATAAAGGAACACAATACTATTTGAGTATTCAAGAGCTGAAAAAACAAGCCCATTATAGCAAAACAAATTGGGATTTGATCGAAACTGATCAAAAAATAAGCGCACTTTGCGCCCAAGATTTGGCGGTATATGGATTACAAGCAAGTAGTTTTTTGACGGATAATGATCAAGGTGTAGTTTTTAATAAATTGACTTATTTTACCTATCTTAAACAAAATTTTGGTTTTAAAAATGCCGAAGCCGAAAAAGATTTTTTGCTTGATTTGCTCAAAAATCAGGAAATATCAGCCATACCAAAACATTTTAAAACACTCAAGTACAATCAGGATAAAATAAATATTACTGCGCCTATTGTGCTCTGTGTTAAAGAATTGAAAGGCAATTTGGCAACTGAATTGCCAAAGGACGATCGGCAAAATCTGTATTTGCAACTCTATAATCAACTTGGAGCAAACAAGCAGCTATGGCATATTTACATTTTTGCGGCACTATTTTCTGCTACAACGGCTCAATTTGCTGTTTTTACAAATCAAATTCTAATTGATAGTGTTTTGCCAGCCTACAACATGAGTACATTGCTAATTTTTGCCATCGGTTTGGGTGTTTACAAATTGTTTGACATTGCAACCTCGCTTTACAAAGCTTTTGTTGCTATTCATTTGGGAAATACACTCGACCGTCATTTCTTAAACACTTTTGACCAAAAGATCAATATGTTTTCGCTACCTTATATTCATTCCTACAAAAAAGGCGATTTGATAGAGCGCGTGAGTGACTCTATGAAGCTCAAAAGTTTTTTCCTACGGTTTTTTACGAGTATTTTGGTTGATGTGATTGTAGCGGTTTATTCTCTCGGAATTTTGTTTTATATCAACTACAAAATTGCAATTATAGTGCTCGGTGTGATGTTGCTTTTTTGGGCTTGGTTTCAATTTATTACACCGTATCTTAAACAAAATGAACGCATTAGGTATATTCGAAAAGCTGATTTTTTGTCAAAAATAATCGAAAAAATCGAAGGTATTCAAGTGATTAAAAGCTTCAAGATAGAGCAATATCACTCCCGGAAAATTACGGCAGGCATCAATAATTATCTAAAAATACAACTCAAAAATGGCTATATAGATCTAGTAAACAAAGTTGTAATTTCGCTAATTATTGTTGTTTCTTCGATATTAATTATGGTCTTTTTGATCAAATTGGCTATAAATGACCACAGCATCACCTTGGGTCAAATTATCACTTTTATAGCCTTATCATCTAAAATATTTTCGTCGTTAAGAAGTATTTTAGACGAAAATCTGTCGTTGCAAGAAAACGAAGTGATATTGAAAAGAAATTTAGACTTTGATGAGATCCAAAAACACAATTCTAACAAAGGAATTGATGATTTTAGTATAGAAAAGTTGAACTTAAAAGAATTGAATTTCGGTTATTTTGATGACGAAATGATTTTGAATAATATAAATCTTGAAATCAATAAATCCGACAAAATTCAAATCGAAGGTCAAAACGGATCAGGAAAATCAACGTTAAGTAAAGTCTTAACTGCATTATATTCCCCAAAATCTGGTACTATTTTGATCAACGATTGTGTAAGTAACCTGTATAATTCGGAAAAATTAAAGGATAAAATTTTGTTGGTTACAAACGAAGATATTTTGTTCAATGATAGCTTGGAAGACAATATTTGTTTGGGCAAAAATATCAGTCGAAGCGAAATAATTGCTTTGGCCAAAAAAATCGATTTTTATGATTTTATAGCCTCAAAAGTCGAAACTTTGGATTTTACGGTAAGCGAGAATGGTAAGAATTTATCGACAGGACAACGCAAAAAGGTATTGCTAATGCGCGCTTTACTATCAAAAAGTGATATTGTGATTTTGGACGAAGTCTTGTCAGGAATGGATGTTGAAAGTCGGAATAAAATTGAACAGTTAATTCAAGATGACCACTCAAAATCATACATTATCATCTCTCACGAACCAATAAATAATATAATTTTTACTAAGAAATACAAAATTTCAAATGGACAACTCAATCTTGTATGAAACCAAGTCGATTCGATTTATTAAAATTGCGTTTCAATCATTGCTACTTTTCACAATCATTTCAATCCTGTTGGTTTTTGTGCTCAAAATTAATGATTCTGTAAGCTTTTCAGAAGGTTTGGTATATTCTAGCAATCCACAAATCAAAATGAATGCGCCAAACGACGTTAAAGTTTTACGAACTTTGGTTCGAGAAGGGCAGACGATTCAAAAAGGCGATACCTTATTTGTGTTAGAAAATATCAAAACAAAGATTGATTTTGAAGTTGCAAATATGGATGTTTCTGCAATGAAAAACAAAATTTCGAGTACAAATAGTTTGATTTTGAGTGCATTAGATCAAAAATCGGCTATGCAGCAGTTGATCAATATACAATCCAATATTTATGCTACTGACAAAAAGAAAACACAACTCGAAATTGTAAATTTAAACAACCGAATAGATCTTTCGAGCAAGCAATCGAGCATTATTGCCGAAAGATACAAGACAGATTCGTTGCTATATGCCAAAGGAGCCATTTCAAAATTGGAGCTTACCGAGCAAAATTCTAAAAAAATTGACGACAAAAAACAGCAATCTGATGCCAATGCGTCTTACCAAAATAAACATTTTGATTATGACAATTTGTCAAACAATTATCAAAAAACAAAAAATGATTTACGACTCAATATCATTGCTATCGATAACCAAATTATTAGTTACCAACGCGAAATAAGTGATTTAAAAGCTGAAATTGAAAACAAAAAATACAATTTGAGTTATATTCAAGACGAGTTAGGCAAACTCACCGTGATTGCACCATATAGTGGGACAATTTCGGGGATTTTTAATAGCAAACAAACCCAACAAACCATCAACAAAGGCGAAATGCTTACTGTAATTGCGCCTAAAGAAGAAACTTTTTATGCCAAGATTTTGTTGTCTGAAAAAGATTTGATGTATGTTAAAAAAGGACTTGAAGTAAATTTGAAATTAGACGCTTATAACTTTTATAAATTTGGAGCAATCAAAGGCAGAATAAGTTATGTATCACCTGCAAATGTGGATAACAATTTTTATTGTTTGGTAAATTTGACCGACTATAACAAAAATATATTGCTAAAATCAGGATACAGCCTCAAAGGCGACGTTATCATCGAAAAAATGCGTCTTTTTAATTTTATTTTAAAAAAAATGTTCCATGAAGTTTCCTAAATTTTACCAAAATATAGCTGTCCATCCTTTGCTATTTCTTGCTTTTTTTGGTTACTCAAACCTTTTGAAAGCTCAAATCCCTTATACGCTTCAAGATTGTTTTGCGGTGGTTTACAAAAATAATTTGGCACTCAAAAGTGCCTTAATAGATCAAAAGATTGCTGCGATTCAATGGTCTAGTTCAAAATCCAGATTATTGCCCACAATTGCTGCAAGTGTGAGCAACAACAATCAATGGGGTCGAAGCATTGATCCAGAAACAAACAGTTTTATAAACTCTAAATTCTTATCACTTGGTGGAAATCTGAGTTCAAATTTGACACTTTTTTCTGGATTTTCAAAAATAAATGCAGTCAAAATGGCCAAACAAGATACTGAAATTAGTAAGGCTGCTTATCAAAAACTAAAAAACGATCTTACAATTGAAATTGCATCAAAATACATTACTATTTTGTATTTGCAAGAAAATCAAAAAAGCAATCAGGCCCAATTGAACACTTTGATGAAACAATTAGAGTTGGTAAATTTGAAATTTTCTACAGGTTATATAGCCGAAAATGAAGTTTTTAAAGTAAAATCACAAGTAGCCAATCAAGAAGTTTCACTGATAAATATCAAAAATCAAATTAATGCAAATTATGACGATTTGAAACAAATGTTGCACATTCCGTTGATTGACAGTATTATTTTGAATACAATTGTAACTGAAAACCCAACCATTTTGGATTTAGAACAATACAAATTGCAAAATATGGAGAAAGCCATTTTTTCAAATCCAAGTTACTTGATTGCCAATCTCGAGCTTCAAAAAGCCAAAATAAATATAGCGCAATCTCGGGCGGCTTTTTTTCCAACTTTGAATGCTAATTTTGGTTATGGATCCAATTTTAGCGACAGCAATACCAAATATAATCTCGAACAACAATTGGAAAATAACAAAAATTATGGAGTTTATTTGAGCATGAGTATTCCAATTTTTAATCGTTTTCAGAACAGTAATAATTTAAAAATTAGTCAGTTAAATTTTCAAAAGGCAAAATTAAACACAGAGTCATCACAAAATATTGTTTCAAAGACCGTTTCTCAAGCGATTAATGATACAAAATCGTCCAAAATGAAATATGAAGCGGCAAAAGTGGCTTTTGAATTTTCAAAAAAAAGCTATGAAGCTGATAACTTGAAATTTGAATTGGGCAAAATTGACGTCAATGAAATTACAATTACGAAAAATATTTTTGCAGAAGCACAATCCGAACTAATCAAATCAAAATATGAATACTATTTCAACAATGCTTTGATCCGTTTTTATTATCAAAATATTTTTGAATTTTAGAATAGCTTGTCACAATTTTCCAATTACCTATAGAACATATCATTTGTTAATATTTTATTAATGCAAATCACTATAAATCAACTTTTTTATTTATACTTTTGCAGTATCAATTTTAAA
>JANNBA010000141.1:0-14954 GCA_031384845.1 Bacteroidota bacterium | reverse complement strand
TGGTCGTATCAATAGAATGAGTGCCAAAGTATTTGATGAATTATATATTTATAATTTTTTCCCCACAGAACAAGGCGCAGACATTGTAAAAAGTAGAGAAATTGCAGCACAAAAAATGTTTTTAATTCATAGTGCTTTAGGCGAAGATGCGAAAATGTTTGATATTGATGAAGAACCATCAGCAAGTGGATTGTTTTCTAAAATAAATGCAAATCCCGAAAATGATGATGAATTAAATATATCAACAGTAATAAGAAATGATTATGCTGAAATTATAGAAAACCATCCCGATGTTATAAAAAGAATTAGTCAATTTCCTAACAGAACCAAAACAGCAAAATTATATACAGAAGATAACACAGTAGTTTTAAGAAAAAAAGGAATGGCATTGTTTTCAATAGTAAGCAAAAATATAAATGGTAAAGCAGTTATTGAAGAAAAAACATTTCCTGAATTAATCCAATTTGCAAAATGTCCTCCAGAAGAAGAAAGACAAAATCTAACCAAAGAGTTTTGGACTGCCTATGAACTCATAAAAGTATTCAAACCAAAAAATGCCTCTGGTAATTCAGATTTATCGTTAGATACTAAGTCCTTGAACTCATTAAGAGATTTAGTAAAAGTAAAAAGAGATGATATTGATTTAGAATTAATTTCCTTTATTAATACACTTGTTACCGATATAAAAAAATACAAAACATTGTCCAAATTTACTTTAAGAAAACTAACCTTGTCAGAAAACAAGAATATTGAACCTTATGGCGAATTAATAAACAACGTTAAAGAGTTAAGAAAAAAGTTAGGCGTAGATTATCTCGATATTATTTTAAAAAGGGCAGATGGTATAGAAAATGATGTCATTATCGCAATACAAAATAAGATTACATAACATTGAAACCTTTCGTTATAAAACAAAATTTACTATTCAAAACAAAGTAAACCTTGAAAATATTTATTAGTACCACATAACGAAATATCAAGAACAATCAATTTTGATTTGTTGATTGCAAAGTTTAGTTAGATATTTAAAAAAATGGTACATAAATCACATGTCCCATTTTGGAGGTATTACAGCACTATCCGCTCCATCTTTACTATGTACTATTTTGGGTATTATGCTACTTAAATTCAACTAATAAATGCAACTTTTGAGAAAAAAGGAATGCAGGGATTACGCCGCTTTTTTTCTGATGGATTATAGCTTTTTTTATCTTGTGACTTGATTTGAGACAAGAACTAACTGATTTCTATACCCAAACGGTTGGTTTTGAGAGTTTACCAAAATATTTGGTAATACAAGGTGGGGGGATTTGTGTTTGTGAAATACTATTTGTCTTGAAAGCACAAATAACCATCAATCAATACTATTTCTGTTTTAATTTGGACTTGAGGTCTCAAGCACTTTACAACTTGTTTTTTGGAATGTTTATTTTACAATCATCATTTTATTAAGGTTTGTTGTCCCGTTTTCATTTGCTATAGAAACTTTGTAAATATAATAGCCGCTGCTTAATTTCAACTTGTTTCTATCGATGCTAATTTCGCTTTGTCCAGCGTTCAGCCTAGTTTGTACGGCGGTGTCAATATAGCGACCTGCTATATCATAGATTTCGATTTTTATGTCTGAAGGCGTGTTTAATTGTAATGGAATTACCGAGTTGTCAGAAAATGGATTCGGAAAATTTTGCCCAATTTGATTTTGGGTCAAGCTTAATTGATCTATTGCTAATGTGGGTCCGTTTACAAAAATGCTATGGTCTAATACAAAACCAGCTGTCACAGAGCCAGATATAGTCGAAAGTTCATTGGTTACTCCGTCAGAAAAAACATTATCGTTTGCGTTGAAAGTATATCCTGTCATCCCTTTTGTATAACCATTTGCGGTAGAGGCGTTTACGGCAGAAACTGCGCTACCAGCTCCTTCTGGAAAGGCAATTTGAGTTACAAGTAATGAAGTGCCGTTTGGCTTGTATATATGCACGTGAATGTGTGTTGTTCTACCAGAATACCAGCCCGGAAAAATAGAGCTAAAAACGGCCAATCCGTTTGTATCTGTAATTTGTCTGCCACGCAAAAAATGTACAGAAGTATAATTGACACTTTGCATCCCGGTACCACCATATTCTGAATAATACCCGTCTTTGTCGCAATGCCAAATATCTACCAAGCAGCCTTGATATGCGCCACAGTTTGCGTTTAGGTTGTTGATTGTAATATTGATCGCAATTGGGATTCCGGTGCGTCCGTCTGCCACAATATTGCTTCTTACTAATGATGTTGGTGTAATTGTTGGAAAAGGCCCTGCCGTTTCGCTATTTGTTACGCTGCAAGTTGTGATGCCATTGTTGTTTTCAAAACCGAGTTTGGCGCTCAAAAGGGAAGGTGCTGCCACGGCAAGACCTAAAAAGCCGACGCTTTTTTTTAAAAAATCTTTTCTTTCCATCTTTTTTAATGCTAATTTTCTTTCAAAAATAGAAAATGTTTTGAATAAAAAAAATTAAATGTGTTAATATCAGCGGTTTGTATTTACGAAAACGAAACTTCTGTGATCAAAACAATGGTTTGGTTTGCTAAAGCTTCCATTTCTATGGTTTCCTCGCCCCAAATTTTTAGGCCGTCACGGTTTTCTAATAATCGGTTTTGAAATTCTAAAGCGCCATTTAGCACAAAAGCAAAAACACCATTTGTTGGGTTTTGCAATTTATATTTTGCTTCTTTTCTTGGGTCGAAAATACCAATTGAGATCAAAAATTGATCGTTTTTTAGCAAGGTTTTGATTTGGTTTCTTGAAATTGGGTCTAAAGATACAGTGCTACTTTCTGCTTCAATGTTTTTGAAACGAAGTTGTAGCAACTGCACATTGCTGTTTGGGTCGGGGTTGGAAATTGTGAAAGAATTATTTGTTTTTTCAACAAATGTTTGAAGTTGATTGGTGTGTATTAATCCAGAAAAAAAGCTGCTTTTGATGTCGATTTTGCCTACAATTGGCAAAACAATAATGGTTTGGTTTGTGTCTATAGTATAATTTATGGTTTGCTTTGGGCTGATAATTTCTTCGTCGAATGCTAATAAATTTCCAAAATGCGATTGATTTTCATCACTGTTTTTTATATTTTGAAACACCGAAAAGCGGTTGTAAAATTGGGTTTCAAAAACGGTTCTAAATTCTTGTTTTATGATTTGTGATGGTGCTTGTTTCATAATGCATTTTTGGTGCGAAATTTAAAATTTAAAACTCAAAATAGAACTGTTTTTTGAAAATTAATTGTTTTTTTGATAGAAATAGGTCTTTCTGGAGCTTGCGTGAGGGCGTAGGCGGAGCTCTTTTTGGGCTGGCGTTTTTCAGCCAGCCCAAAAAAGCGGGAGCTGGAGACCGACCCGAAGGGGCACGCCCAAAAAAAAACCGCCATTTTGAGAAATGACGGTTTTTTGTGTGTTGCAAAAAGGTTTATTTTTTCTTTCCTTTTGCGGGTGCTTTTGCGGCTTTTGCGGCTTCTTGGGCGGCTTTCATCGCGGCACGTGAGATTCTTACTTGTGCTACAACGGTGTTGTCTGGGTGCAAAAGTTTGTAGTTGTCTGCAACCAATTTTGTTACATATAGCTTGTTTCCCATTTCGAGTTGTGAGATGTTTGCTTCTATAAAATCTGGTAGATTTTTTGGCAATGCTTTTACTTTTAGTTTACGGGTATTTAATCGTAAAACGCCTCCTAATAATACGCCGGGTGATACGCCTGTGATTTTTACAGGGACTTCCATGGTGATTTCTTTGTCGTCAAAGAGTTGAAAAAAGTCGATGTGCAAGATTTTGTCTGACACGGGGTGTACTTGAATGTCTTGAAGAATGGCGCTGTAGGTTTGGCTTCCAAGTTCGATGGCAACTGTGTGCGCATTTGGGGTGTAAACCAAGTGTTTAAAAGCAATTTCTTCTGCTGAAAAATGCACAGTTTGATTTCCTCCGTAAAGTACGCAAGGAACCATTCCAGCATTACGTAAGGCTTTTGTCGCAACTTTGCCCACGCTTTCTCTTTCTGATCCTTTAATTGTAATCGATTTCATTGTAATAGTTTATAGTTAATAATGGTTAAAACTCTTTGTTGGTTTTTCTTTTTGAGAAAAAAGGGTGCTACATCAAAAATTTTCCGCTGATGGAATTGTTGTGATGTACCATGTGCATGACTTCGGCAAATAGTGGTGCACAGCTCACTACTCGTATTTTTTTGGATGCTTTTTTGAGCGGAATGGAGTCTGTAACGATCAATTCGCTCAATTGTGAATTTTCTATTTTTTCGTAGGCTTCACCTGATAGTATTGCGTGTGTGCAGATGGCTCTTACGCTCAAGGCTCCTTTTTGTATCATCAAATCGGCGGCTTTTGCTAGGGTGCCTCCGGTGTCTATCATGTCATCGACGAGCACTACGTTGCGGCCTTTTACTTCGCCTATGAGCTCCATACCGCTCACGGCGTTGGCTACTTTTCGGTGTTTGTAGCATATCACTACGTCTGAATTCAAAAATTTGGAATAGGCGTAGGCTCTTTTTGAGCCTCCCATATCTGGTGATGCGATGGTGAGGTTATCAAGGTTTAGGCTTTGTAGGTATGGCAAAAATATGGTTGATGCAAAGAGGTGATCGACAGGTTTTTCAAAAAAGCCTTGTATTTGATCGGCGTGCAAATCCATTGTCATCACTCGGGTTGCGCCTGCGGCATCGAGCAAATTGGCGACCAATTTGGCTCCAATTGGCACTCGTGGTTTGTCTTTTCGGTCTTGTCTGGCGTAGCCAAAATAGGGTATTACGGCAGTTATGTGGCGTGCTGATGCTCGTTTTGCAGCGTCTATCATCAACAGTAGTTCCATCAAATTATCGGCCGTTGGAAAGGTTGAACAAACTATAAAAACGCGCAAGCCTCTGATTGATTCTTCATAAGAGGGTTGAAATTCGCCGTCGCTATATTTTGAAAAAGTTACTTTGCCAAGTGCAACGCCGTATTTTTCGGCTATTTGCTCTGCCAAATAGACACTTTGGGAACACGCAAATATTTTTGCTTCGGGTTCTTGATGTGACATTAATTTGTTGTTTTTTAGGGTGTTAATTATCGGGTTTTTTGCTGCGGTGCAAAAATAGTAATAAAAATGGTTTTTGAAAGAAAAAAAGCAGTATTTTGTTAGAAATTGACAAATTTAATTTTATATTTGCATCGTGTTAAAGGAAAATATTATTTATAATGTTTTCGCGTTGAAAGCTTGCTTTCGATGTCTGCTAAGCCCGGATGGCGGAATTGGTAGACGCGCTGGTCTCAAACACCTGTGGGAAACCGTGCCGGTTCGACTCCGGCTCCGGGTACAAAAACCTTCGAGAAATCGAGGGTTTTTTTGTTTTTGAGGCGCTTGTAATTGTGTTGTTTTATAAATCAAGCCTTCTCCTTTTTTTTATTCTATTTGACTAATTTTGGTCAAAAAACATGAAAAAACTATTGTTTTATGGTTTGTTTTTGAGTTCATCTTTGGGTTCATTTTTAGGTTTTCATGAGCTGATGAATTTCAAAATTTCAAAAAAAAACGAAATCAAATTCGATGCGTCTTAATTTAGGGTTTGGCAAAAATTTACTCGGACAATATTCCAAATCAAATTATAGCAACACCCAACATTTAGTCAGAATTGGTCTTTGGAAAGGCAAAAGATTTTAGTGGTTTTATTCCAAAAAAAAGCCGGCTCTACACTTGTAAAGCCGACTTTTTTTGGGGTGATTACTTTATAGCATCACCAAAATTTTATATTCCCACGGGGCAAAATCTGTAGTTTGTCCTTTTTTCAAAGTTACTTTTTTGGTGTTCATATAATCTGTATAAGTGCCGTCAACAGGACTCGAAAAACTTTGATTTGTTTTGGACAAGTTGGCTATGAAAACAACTTTTTTGCCGTTTTTTTCTCTCTCAAAAGTCAAAATATTTTCGTCGTTCGTGGTAGAAAGCCGCTTGTATGTAGCCGCATTTTTTCCGCCATTTAGGGCTTCATTTTTGTTTTTGAGGTGGCTTAGTTTTTCATAAATCGCAAACATTTTGCCTTTTTCTTTGGTGATTTGGTCTTTTTCAAAAAACTTTAAGCGTTTGTTAAAATCATATTCTTGTCCGTTATAAATCAATGGCATCCCAGGAATACAGTAGGTCATCGCTGCAAAAACCTCAACGGCATCGGCTAATCTTTCATATTCTGTACCGCTCCAGGTGTTTTCGTCATGGTTTGATGTCATATTCATAATCACATCATCTTTTTCGAGGGTTTGGCTCATTTTTTTGATATATTCATCAAAATCTTTGACGGTTTTTTTGCCTTGAGCAATTCCATTCATGATGTGATGCTCTTCCCAACCATAGTGCATATCAAAACCATTTTTGAGCAACTCTGGCTTTTCGGCTTCGGCAAGTAGAAATGCGGGTCTGGTTTTTCTCAACTTTTTGATGGCATCTGCCCAAAAATCTGTTGGCACTTCTCCTGCTACATCACATCGAAAACCATCTACATTGGCCGTCGTCAACCAATAATTCATGTCTGAAACCATCGCTTTGCGCATGTTTTTGTTGGAATAATCGAATTTTACAACATCTGTCCAATCAAAGGGCGAAATGAGTTTTCCGGCAGCATCTTTGGCATAATATTCTGGATGCGCTTTGACCCAAGGATGGTCCCAAGCTGAGTGGTTTGGCACCCAATCCAAAATCACATACATCCCATTTTTGTGTGCGGCTTTTACTAATTTTTGAAAATTGGCTAATTTGCCAAATTCTGGATTCACACCACGATAATCTTTTACAGAATAGTAGCTTCCTAATCCTTCTTTGCGATTTTCTACGCCAATCGGGTGAATAGGCATCAACCACAAGATTTTGACACCTAATTTTTTTAAAACGGGAATGTCTTTTGTAAATGCATCAAAAGTGCCTTCTGGCGAATATTGCCTAATATTAACCTCGTAAATAACGGCGTTTTCGATGGCTTTTGAGCTGTAAGCCCCAAGTACATTGTCGTTTTTTGATTGTGCAAAAGTCACAAAATTGGTCAAAATAAGAGCCAATACAATAATTTTTTTCATGGTTTTTGGTTTTTAAAATTGAATATTAATATCACTCGAATTGCCATCTTTGATGAAAACTATAATTTCGAGTTGGTTTTTTGAAAGGCTAAAAATAGCGTTTTTTTCATTAATTAAAACTTTTTTTGGTTTGGATTTACAATTATGGATTTTTAGCGTTATGGTTTTGCTTTCAGATTGAAAGTTTGTGCCAACTTCTGTGTCGATTTTTAAGTTCCATATTTTGCCCAATATCTGACTTTTACAATTTAATATTTCAAATGCTCCGTTTTCAAACGCATTGGCGGTTTGCCCGTCATCATTATAGATTTTTGCTTGGCTGCTGCTGGTTTTTTCGTCAAAATAAAAATGCAAATCAAATTTTGAGAACGAATATTGCGTGGTGTTTTGAATGGTTTTTATCATCGGTACAAAGGCACCACCTCTAACAAAAATAGGCAAATGATCTGCTACTACGACCACTTTTTCTGTTGTGCCGCCTTGGTGTTTTTGATTGGTATAAAAATCAAACCAGTTATTTTTTGTAGGAAAATAAATAGTTTTTTCGGTGATTCCAGCCTCGGTGATGGGGGTCACCAAAAATTCATTGCCCCACAAATAGCTGTCGCAACTGTTTGTAAGTTTTTGGTTTTGAGGTTCTTCAAAAAATAATGGCCGCATCAGTGGCGCACCATTTTGGTTGTTTTCAAACGCAAGATTATAATTATATGGAAGCATTTGATAGCGCAATTCGATATGTTTTTTTACTTTGGCTTCTGTAACAATATCTTTTCTCACAGGTTCTGATGCGACTACTTCGTGCGAATGTGGTCTGTAAATGGGCTGAAAAACACCGTATTGCAACCATCTAATATACAGCTCATTATCATTGTAATCGCCTGCAAAACCACCCAAATCAGAGTTCATATATCCTATGCCTTGCATACCCATTTGTAATGCTATTTCGGGTTGTGCTTGCAATCCTCCCCACGATCGTGCCACATCGCCAGACCACGGAATGATGCCAAAACGTTGTGAGCCCGAATAGCCCGATCGCATCAAAATAAATGGACGCTGTGTTGGAAAATCTTTTTTATAGCCTTCTGCAATCAATTTTGCCCAGGTGTGACCATATATATTATGTACTTCGTTTGCGGTGCCTGCCACATGAATGAGGTTGGCAGGGTGCATTTCTGGTTCGCCAAGATCGCCCCACAAACCACTAACACCTTGATTTATAATACGTTTATAAACATTCCAAAACCAATCTTGCGCTTCGGGCTTGAAAACATCAATTATTCCAGTATTTCCAAAATAAAAATTAAAGGTGTTTGGGTTGCCCAATTTGTCTGTTGCCAAAATCTTTTTGTCAACGGCGTCTTGCCAATTTTTTGAAGTTGTGAGAATAAATGGCTCTGTAATAAGTACCGTTTTGACACCTTTTTTGCTAAAATCGGCAATCATTTTTGTAGGTTCAGGAAAATTATCTTTGTCCCAATCCAAATTTCCCAATGTCCCTTTGATGTTTTTGCCAAACCAATACAAATCCAAAATAATGGCATCAACCGGAATCGAATCTTGTTGAAATTTTGAGATAACACTTTCCGCATCTTCTTGATTATGATAGCCAAATCTGCTAGCAAAATTACCCAATGTCCAGCGTGCTGGCAAGGGTTGTTTGCCGGTTAGATTGGTGTAATTGCTAACCAAATTTTCCCAACTATCGCCTACAATGACTTGATATGTTTTGCGTCCAGAAATGGTTTCATAGGTCAAAGTGTTGTTTTTTTGACTATCAAGATCCAAATAACCAATTGGGGCATTATCAAAGTGAACAGCATACAACTTTGAAGACAAAACCAACGGCATCGTAAAATTGAGCAAAGGGGCTCGGCTGCCATAAAAACCGTTGGCTTGGTTGTATAGTTGCAATCTGTTGCCGCGGCGATTCATTCCTAATGCTCTTGATCCGCCGCCAAAAAGGGCTTCGGTAGTGTCGATATTAAAGTCTAATGTTTCTGTAGAATCCTGTTTGACATAGCCATTTTTTTCGGACAAAATCTCGTTGTTTTTATAAAAATAGGCAATCTTAAAAGGGCTTTTTTGCACTTTTACTACAATTCCAGAGGTATAAAACTCTAGTTTTTTGCTGCTATCCTTCAAAAAAACGTTTTCTGTTTTTGGTTTCAAAATCACGGCATGCGAATTTGGATTCGCAATTTCACCGTTTGGTACAAAGGTTGTTTCTACAATTTGCGCATCATACATTTTTATAAAATAGCTGCCATCATTGCATTTGATGATCAAAATACCGTCTTTGTTTTGACAGCTTTCATATTTTCTTGCTGTATTTTGAGCTGAAACAAACAGCGATTGAAATAGTAGATAAATTAAAATAATTTTTTTCATAATTTGATTTTTACATTTTCATAATTTGATTTTCAGCTCATTTCGCCTCTAATCGGTGTTTCAAAAACGGTTTTAAACATTTTTGAAACCACGTTTTGACCCAATAGGTACATCAGTTTTGTGATAGCGGCTTCGGTGGTAATATCTTTGCCAGATATAACCCCAATTTTTTTCAACATGCTACTGGTTTCATAGACACCCATATTTACGCTGCCGCCAGAACATTGGGTTACGTTGATGATATGAAGCCCACTTTTGACAGCTTTTTCTAAAAGATTCAAAAACCACATTTCGGTTGGTGCATTGCCAGCACCATAGGTTTCGAGCACAATTCCTTTGAGGTTTGGGATGCTAAAAATGGCTGACAAAACGGCTTCGCTGATCCCAGGAAACATTTTGATCACAACAACGTTGGTGTCTAAATTTTGATGAACAATTAATTTTTTTTGGGTTTTTTTGGTTAAAAAATTTTCGTTATTGGTTTTCAAATGCACGCCTGATTCAGCCAAAGGTGGATAATTTGGCGAAGCAAAAGCATTAAAATGTTCGGTATTTATTTTGGTTGTTCGATTACCACGATACAATTTGTGTTCAAAATAAAGACAAACTTCGTTGATGATTGGTTTTGCATTTTGTTGTAGCGATGCAATTTGAATGGCGGTAATCAAATTTTCTTTAGCATCTGTTCTCAAATCTCCAATTGGCAATTGTGACCCTGTAAAAATGACGGGTTTTGACAAATTTTCGAGCAAAAAAGAAAGTGCAGCTGCAGAATATGACATGGTGTCTGATCCGTGTAATACCACAAATCCGTCAAAATCGACATAATTATTTTGAATAATCAGTGCCATTTTTGTCCAATTTTCTGGATTCATATTCGAGGAATCGATGGGGTTGTCAAACGAAATGGTTTCAATTTCGCAATCTAACTGTTTTAATTCTGGTATTTTTTGAAGTAATTTTTTAAAATTAAATGCTTTGAGCGCACCTGTTTCAAAATTTTTCATCATACCAATTGTACCTCCGGTATAGATTAATAATATTTTGGGTTTGCGCTGCATCGTATATAACTAATTAACAATCATGTATTTAGACTTATTGATAACCGGATTGGCATACATAGCCAAAAAACTTTCGACCATCAAATTGTTGCTACTGTCAATTTTCATTTCCATACGCCTTTCAAAAAGAGATTTTTCTTGAATGGTATAATGTGAGCTGTATTTTTGGGTTTTAAAAAGAATATCGTGTGCTATAAAATTGGTTGGCCAAAGTTTATAGTTTTTCAAAATAGATTCGTCTATAACTTGTGCCAAAGCCTGCATCCACTTGTTGGCATTTTCGATTTTGGGGTCTATAGCATCAATTTCTGTATCCAAAATATCGCCAATGTGCATGTGCATTCGTTTTTTTTGACCCATTATGCCACTCAAAAGCGTCATAAAATCTTCGTTTTTTTCTTTGATATAAATTTCGTTATTGGCTTCTGCCATCAGTTGTGGCATTTTTAGGGCGTCTGTTGGGTCATATTCATAAGAAATAGCAACCGGAACGACTTTTAGTTTTTTAAAATAAGCACCAAAATCGTGATTTGGCGATGCCATTGCAATCATTTTCAAAACCCCAGGGTGTGTAGCGTCATTGCCATCTTTTGTGCGGCCTTCTCGCTGTGCAATCCAAACCGAACGGTTTTCGCGAAGCATCAATTGACCAATATATTCTGACATTAATTTGGAACTTTGAAGCAATTCCCGCAAGGGCAAACCTCTTTGAACCAGAAAGTTACGGTTTAGTTTTGACAATACCAGCAAAAATGCTTTTTTTACTAAATTGTCTCCGATGGCAGAAGATGTCATGACCAAACCATTTTCAAAAAGTGCAAAATTGAGCAACGAAGTATCTAAAATGATGTCACGATGACTCGAAATAAATAAATAAGCGGTGTTTTTTTCTAGTTTTTCAAATCCCGAAGTCGTCAATCCTTCAGAGCTTTTTTTGATAACTTGATGTACGGCAGGCATAATAAAATTGCACTGAAAATCACGAATAGAGTGGGTTTTCTTGATTTGTTCTTTCCAAACTTCGTCTTCGGTTTCTGGAAAAGTAAAGTTGACCAACGCTTTTAGCATTGGATGATGCACCACTTTTTGTATGGCATCATTTATTTCGGCATCAAAATAGGGACGAATGTCATCAAATCTTTGCATTTTTTTGTTGTTTTTTTTGGTTTAACAAAATAACAAAATTATATCGACTTTTGAAACTTTTTTTCAAATTTGAAATACATTTTTGGCGTTTTGGGTCGTAATTTTAGCAATTTCGGCGGTAGATAGTCCATAAATTTGAGCCAATTTGTCGATGATATGACACAAATATTGGCTTTCGTTGCGTTTGCCTCGAAAAGGATTTGGTGACAAATAGGGCGAATCCGTCTCGAGCACAATATGAATTGGATCTATTTGATTCAAAAACTGATCAATTTTGCCGTTTTTAAAAGTAACTACGCCGCCAATTCCGAGTTTTAGATTGAGCGAAATTGCTTGTAAAGCCTGCTGATAATTGCCTGTAAAACAATGAAAAATGCCAAATAAATCTGACGATCTTTCGGATTCTAATACTTCAAAAACAACATCAAAAGCATCACGACAATGAATGTTGATTGGCAATTTGTATTGTTTGGCCCATTGTATTTGGGTTTTGAAGGCTGCTTTTTGTTGTTCAAGAAACGTTTTGTCCCAAAAAAGGTCGATGCCAATTTCGCCAATGCCAAAAAACTTTCTACTTTGCAGCTGATTGGCTACTTTTTGTAATTCTTCGGCAAAATTATCTTTGACATAGCAAGGATGCAAACCCGCCATCAAATAGATATGCTCTGGAAACGCCAACTCCAAATCCAACATTTTTTGGGTGTAATGTGAATCAATTGCTGGAATAAAAAATTTTTCAACACCTTGATTGATAGCGTTTTGAATTACTTCTGAACGGTCATCATCAAAAGCTTCAGAATATAAATGGGTGTGGGTGTCTATAATGGTCATAGCTTTTTTATGGTGTGCTAAATTAAATAAAATAATCGTTTCTAGCTAAAAAAGCTTGATTTATCGAAAAAGTTACTTAACTACTGCTAAAGTTATTATTATGTCGAAAAAGTTATAATACTAAAATTATAAACGTAAGTTATTGATGCCAATTGCCAACAAATTAGACCAAAAGCACTTCAACAAAAAAACACTGCCGTTCAAAAACTAAATTTCACATTTAATTGCTATAATTAATTCCATTTTCAAGCTACCTATTAATAGCGTATCTTTGCCCAAATTAAGACTATCATGAACAAGGAAGGCAGTAACAAAAAATCGACTACACGATCAAGTAGCATCAAATCGAAACCGGCAATGGCAAAGCGGGCTCAAGGGCCAAAAAAAGCAAAACCAGCCACCAAATCGGCAGTTGTAGCAACCGATAAAATAGAAAAAAAACCAAATCAAGCACCAAAAAGACCAAAAATTGCTGACGAAATTCGGCTCAATAAATATATTTCAAATTCTGGAGCCTGCTCACGTCGTGATGCAGACATTTATATTCAATCTGGAAACGTAAAAGTAAATGGTATTCCCGTTGTTGAAATGGGATATATGGTCAAGCCCGGCGACACCGTCAATTTTGATGGCGTTTTGCTAACTCCAGAAAAAAAAGAATATATATTGCTCAATAAACCCAAAAATTTTACGACCGCACTCGACGAAGGCAACGAATATCGTAATGTTTTAGAGCTTGTTCGAGGCGCAACAAACGCCAAAATTGCTCCCGTAGGAAGGATGGACAAAAACACAACCGGCTTGTTGCTTTTTACAAACGACACCGATATGATTAGAAAATTTAGCCTTCCGAGCCAGAAATCTTCAAAAATATATCAAGTTTCGTTAGACAAAAATTTGAAATATGAAGATTTAGAAAAAATTGTAAAAGGACTCACCCTCGATGGGCACCGTGTTGCAATTGAAGAAATTAGTTATATCGAAAAAGAACCAAAAAGCGAAATTGGATTGAAACTAAAATCGTCTAACGTAAAAGTAGTTCGTGCAATTTTTGAGCATTTTAGTTACGATGTGTTGCGCATAGACCGAGTAGCATTTGCTGGTTTGACCAAAAAGAATTTGCCCCGAAGCAATTGGCGATTGCTTACCGAACAAGAAATTATCAATTTGAAAAACGTTTAATTTTTTTTGAAAATGAAAAAAAAATCAGGTTTTATACTTCTTGTGACACTCTCGTTTTTGGGTTGTAATCAATTCAAAAACAGCCAAAACAGTTCGGATATTTCGAGCAAAAACTCGCCGCCAATCCCAACAGAAGCTATTTCAAGCCAGGAAAATGATTTTTTCGACTTTTTGCCCACCTCCACAACAGGCCAAATCGTAAAACACGACTTTTATACCCTCTCCTATGCCGAAAATTTTGAACAAGCAGAATGGGTAGCCTACAAACTAAATCCACAACAAAACCGAAACCACTTCAAGCGCCCTTTTTTTGACGAAGACAAGCAAGTAAAAACCCGATCTGCCGATTGGAAAAACTACAAAAAATCGGGTTTCGACAAAGGGCATCTTTGTGCAGCTGCCGATATGTCGTTTTCAAAAAACGCCTACAATGACACTTTTTTGACCTCAAATGTTGCACCACAAACCCACAGCTTTAATGACGGTGTATGGAATAGATTGGAAGAAAAAGTGCGCTATTGGGCCAACAAATATGACGGGATTTACGTAGTTACAGGCGGCGTTTTGACAGACAATTTGCCAACTATTGGTCGAGAAGAAGTCGCCGTACCCGAATATTTTTATAAAGTTTTGCTCAAAAAAGATGGCAAAAACTACAAAATGATCGCCTTTTTGCTCCCAAGCCAAGACAGTGACAAAGCATTATATGAATTTGTGGTGCCCACAGACGAAATCGAAAAACGCACCGGAATCGATTTTTATCCAACGCTAAACGACGCCATCGAAACCACCTTGGAGCAAAGCAGCGACTATAAATCGTGGGGATTCTAACCCAATTTCAAACAAAAAAATTTTCTTTTTTTTGGATCACACCACCCGTTTCGCACACTAGTTGTCCCGCCGCACGCTATATCTTTTTGGGTTTTCTGAAAAAGAAAACCCAAAAAGGATGCCGCTTACGTCGGGGATATTTTAGACTTTTAGGTTTTTCAAATATTGCAGAGAAAAAGAATGGCGGATTCAAGTTATAAATGCAACTTTTGAGAAAATGAGTTGCAAGTAATAAATAATTTTTTTTCAGAAAAGAGAAAAGAAAAAGTTTTGAGTGGTGTTTTTATTAAAATTTAAAAATCACACAAGCCCATGTTTCATCGCATAAACTGCAAGTCCAACACGGGTTTTAATTTCTAATTTTGAAAACAAGTTGTCGCGGTAGCCATCAATCGTACGGGGGCTACAAAACATTTTGTCGGCTA
>JANNBA010000115.1:0-5925 GCA_031384845.1 Bacteroidota bacterium | reverse complement strand
ACGAAAATTTATTAAACACAATACTCAAAAAAAATTGGGGATTTCAAGGCTTTGTAGTTTCAGATTGGGGCGGCGTAAATGATCGCGTAAAAGGAGTAAATGCCGGAATGGGATTAGAAATGCCATCAAGCGGCGGATATAATGACAAAAAAATCGTGGAAGCCGTAAAAGCAGGAACCCTGAGCCAAAGCAGATTAGACGAAGTTGTAATTGATGTAGTCGCCATAACTCTCAAAGCCAGCGCAAACCACATCAAAAACGTCGTCATTGACAACAACAAACAAAATCAAATCGCACAAGAAGTAAGCAGTGAATGTATTGCTTTGCTCAAAAACGACAATCAAATACTACCCCTAAAAACCACTCTCAAAAAAGTTGCCGTGATTGGAGAATTTGCCAAAACACCACGCTACCAAGGAGCTGGAAGCTCACAAGTGAGACCAACACAACTTAATAATGCCTTTGAAGAATTACCAAAAGCAATGATCAAAAAGAAAAAAAACGACCCTGCAAAAATCGTAAAATCAGTTGAGGGATTGCCAAAAAAAGTTCAAGAAACACAATATTCATTCAGTACAGGATATAATGAAGCCGGAGATGCAACAGACGCACAAATTGCCGAAGCCGTTCAAAACGCAAAAACAGCCGATGTCGTTTTGCTATATGTTGGATTACCAAGCATTTTTGAATCAGAAGGTTATGACCGCGCCAATATGGATTTGCCAGCAGGTCACAACAAACTTATTGAAGCCGTAGCAAAAGCCAACAAAAATGTAGTCGTAATACTCATGAACGGAGCACCAGTAACCATGCCTTGGAAAAACAAAGTGAGCGCAATTGTAGAAGCCTACCTTGGCGGTCAAGCCGGTGGTGGCGCACTCGCAGACGTATTGAGCGGAAACATCAATCCATCCGGAAAGCTTTCTGAAACCTTCCCAGCAAGATTAGAAGACACGCCAACCTCCCTCGATTTTCCATCAAAAGACGGTAATGCAAAATATGGCGAAGGCATTTATATTGGATATCGATACTATGACCAAAAGAAAATAGAACCTAATTTTCCGTTCGGATTTGGATTAAGCTACACCACATTTGCCTATTCAAATATCAAAATAAACACCACATCGGCCAAAGACACTGACAAAATCACGGTTTCGATAGACCTCAAAAACACCGGAAAAGTAGCCGGAAAAGAAGTCGTTCAGCTCTATATTCATGAGCAAGAAGCACAAGTATCACGCCCAGAAAACGAACTCAAACATTTTGACAAAATAGAGTTGCAACCCGGCCAAACCAAAACCGTAAGTTTCGAACTAAATTCTCGTGATTTTGCCTATTTTAGCACTGTTTCGCACGATTGGGCCATCAAATCTGGCAAATTCGACATCAGAATTGGCAGCTCCTCCAGAAATTTGCCACTTCAGCAAACCATCGAAATACAATCAACCAAAATACCGGTAGCCTTATTTACACGCGATTCTATGCTCAAAGAAATAGCGCAAAGTCCAAAAAATAGCCAAATCGCAGCAGATATGGTTCAGTTTTTTACAGGAAATAACAAAAAACCAGAAACAGAAGACGAGAAAAAAGCAGCCCTGTTTTTGCAATCAATGCTTGCAGATATGCCACTCTCAAAATTCATTCTCTTCTCGGCAGGCAAATTTTCCGAAGAAAATCTCAATAATATCCTAACCAAACTCAACCAAAAATAAACCAAACAAACCACCAAAACCGTCTCGATAGAGACGGTTTTTTTTTGCCTAAATATTCGATTTTTTTGGGCGTGCCCCTTCGGGTCGGGCTACAGCTCCCGCTTCCTGTGAAAAACAGGAGAGCTCCGCTTTCGCCCTCACGCAAGCCGCTGAAACACGATTTATGTTCTCAAAGAATCTAGTTCTCAAAAGATTTTTAATATTATATTTTTGAGTTTGTATTTCAGTTTTTTGACAACTGCCTCAATCAATCAATCAACCGATAAAATTAATAAAAAAACAAGATTATAAAACTTTTTCATGCGGTTGACCTATCTTTTGCAATAATAATAGTGAAAAAACAAACTTTGACATTTGCTTCTTGCAAGTTGTAAAATTGAAATAATCCTGAATTCTATGTCAAATTATAGATTAAAATTCACAATATAATTATTGACTAAAAAAATGGTGAACCACGTTTATAATTGCCTTGTTATGAGATTTAATTCAAGTTTTCGGCTACAAAATTGGCGGTATAATCTTTTATTAATTCTCGAACGGCTCTAAATTCTGCCATGATTTCTTCCTCTTGCCCTTTGGCTTTTGCAGGATCTGGAAAATTAAAATGGAATTTTTTGGCTTTTGACGGAAAAAAAGGACATTTTTCATTTGCGTGATCACAAACTGTAAGGATATAGTCAAAATCGATATCGTTGTACTCGTCAATATGGTTTGAGGTGTGATTAGAAATATCAATTCCAACTTCATTCATTATTACAACGGCTTTTGGATTTAGACCATGTGTCTCAATTCCGGCACTAAAAATTTGAGCTTTTTCTTTTGCAAAATACCTTAAATATCCTTCAGCAATTTGGCTTCTACAGCTGTTTCCTGTGCACAATACTAATACTTTTTTCATAGATTTTTATATTATTAAACAAATAACCAAATGATGTTTATGATACAAAATTTTGGGTCAAAACCCCAAATTAATTGTAAGATAGTGATGGAAATGGCTATAATTATTGGTTTCTTATATTTCAAAATTATTTCTTTCATAGTGATTTGTTTTAGCAGCAGTTTCCGTCGGTTGTGCAGCAGGGTTCGTTATATTGGTTTGTTGGTATTTGAATTTGTACTGCTGTTTTGCATTTGTCTTGTGCCAAGCAGGTCGTTTGCTTGTTTATCAAAACAAAGCTTTCACCATCAAATTCTAAAGCATATTTTCCGATGGTTGAGTGTTGGTATTCGACTTCGATTTCAAAATCGGAAATAGCTAAACTTTTTTCGGATAGTGTTATAATATCCAAAAGTGATTTCGGTTTAAGTCTGTGTTCAAAATCGTTTGTGTGCCAAAGTTGAATATTCACAGCAGATTCTGTCCTGATTATCCCGCCACAATCTATAAAATTTTTGGTAAGGAGTCCAACCTCGGTGACATGAAAATGTGGTGGAACAAAATCGCCATTTGGAAGTTGAATTTTTAAAATTTTGATCGTATTTAAAATTCTTTTTATTTGAGATAATTTCATGATTTTTGGATTTTGGATTAGCAGCAATTTGACTTTTCTTGGACAAAAAAAGCTTCGATATTGCGAAAAAAAGCGTTTATTTTTTGAAAACCAATTTCGTTTATACAATAGCAAATAGTGCTTCCTTCTACACTTCCTTTGATCAACCCTGCGTTTTTTAGTTCTTTTAGGTGTTGTGAAACGGTGGGTTGGGATAACGGTAATTCGTTTACAATATCGCCACAGATACAGGAATTAGATTTTAAGATATAATCTATAATGGCTATTCGGGCTGGATGGCCTAGTGCTTTTGCAAGAACGGCAAGATCGTTTTGGCGTGTGGTATAAGAATCTGTTTTTGTTGCTCCCATTGTTATATATTAATATTGCAATATTACGATATGTTTATTGATAAAAAAAATATGTTGCTACTTTTAACATTTGAGTACCATATATACTTTAAAATTTTTTAAGTTTAATTTTCGTTTTCCTATATATATATCAATTTATTGAATTTGAAAAAAGTGTTATTTTTAATTCAATGTTTAGCATTCAAAATACCGAACTTGGTTAGAAATATTTATATTCGAAAGAAAATTGTCTTTCAGCGGCGTTCTTGCGTGAGGGCGGAGGCGGAGCTCTCCCGTTTTTCAGGGAAGCGGGAGCCGGAGACCGACCCGCTAGGGGCACGCCCAAATTGAAATAAAAAATGGATATATTTTGTATTTTTGAAATTTAATTGATTATTTTTGCGTTTTAATTTGATTTTAATTTATGAGAACGATACAGTTTAGAGAGGCGATTTGTGAGGCTATGAGTGAGGAAATGCGTCTTGATGCGTCTATATATTTGATGGGCGAAGAGGTTGCAGAATATAATGGTGCTTATAAGGCATCGAAGGGAATGCTTGCCGAGTTTGGAGCAAAGCGGGTGATTGATACGCCTATTGCCGAGCTTGGGTTTGCAGGTATTGCCGTTGGCTCGACCATGAATGGTTGTAGGCCGATTGTGGAGTATATGACTTTTAATTTTGCGTTGGTAGGTATAGATCAAATTATTAATAATGCGGCCAAAATGCGTCAGATGAGTGCGGGTCAGTTTCCGATGCCTATGGTTTTTCGGGGGCCTACTGCGTCTGCAGGGCAGTTGGGAGCTACGCATTCTCAGGCTTTTGAGAATTGGTTTGCGAACACGCCTGGATTGAAAGTGGTTGTTCCGAGTACGGTTTATGATGCAAAAGGTTTGTTGAAGGCTGCCATTCGTGATAATGATCCTGTAATTTTTATGGAGTCTGAGCAGATGTATGGTGATAAGGGCGAGGTTCCGGAGGGCGATTATACGATTCCGCTTGGTGTTGCAGATATTAAGCGTGAGGGATCTGACGTGACGATTGTTACGTTTGGAAAAATAATAAAGGAGGCTCATATTGCCGCTGATGAACTGGCCAAAGAAGGTATTTCGTGCGAAATTATCGATTTGAGAACGGTGCGCCCGATGGATTATGATTGTATCATCAAGTCTGTGAAAAAAACCAATAGATTGGTTGTTTTGGAAGAGGCTTGGCCGTTTGCAAGTGTGGCTTCAGAGATTACCTATATAGTTCAGGAGCGTGCTTTTGACTTTTTGGATGCTCCAATACAGCGAATTACAACAGCCGATACCCCGGCACCATATTCGCCAACCTTGCTAAAAGAATGGTTGCCAAATGCGGGCGATGTTGTAAAGGCGGTAAAAAAAGTGCTTTATAAATAGTTTTAGGATTTGCGGAATTTGTGGTTCCATTTTTTTGTTCGGAGAATCGTTTTGCCTTTTTGAAAATGATTTTGGAATAAAACAAAAAAAAACGATTTTGAAATTGATTTTTCTTCAAAATGGAGATAGGTTTTTTTTGGTTAAAAAAAAGAAGAAGCCTAAGGCCTTGAACTGTTTATATTATTGATATACAAGTTTTTAGACATGACATTGAATACGAAATATATATTTTTGCTATTGGTTTTTGCCAATTTTGCGTTTTCGCAAACCAAAGTTAGTGGCATAGTGGTTGACAAAAAAAACCAACCTGTTCCGTTTGCAAATGTAGTTTTTAAAAACTCGATTGAGGGAATTTTGACCAATGAAGATGGGCATTTTTATCTTGAATCTGCCAAAAATCACAACATACTTGTTGTGGCTTCTGAAGGGTTTTCGGATCTTGAAATTGTGCTTACAAAGGTTGTTAATTATGATTTTAAGATTCAGCTTTCAGCAATCGAAACCCTCAAAGAGGTAGTTGTTTTTAAAGGAAAAACATCTAAAAAAAACAACCCTGCATTGGATATTTTGCGCAAAATATGGGAGCGTCGTCGCAAGAATGGTCTCAAAATGTTTGACCAATATCAAATGGAAAAATATGAAAAAGTAGAGTTTGATATGAATACCATAGATAGTGCGCTGATCAAAAGTAAACTTTTTAAAGGGATGGAATTTATTTTTAAGCAAATAGACACCTCCAAAATCACAGGCAAAACCTATTTACCTGTTTTTATAAACGAAGCCATATCAGATGTTTATGGCGACAACAAGACCGGAAAAACAAAAGAAATTTTGAAAGTCAATTCGCTTTTTCTGCGAGGATAAAAAACCACGTTATAACATTTTTTGTTGTCTATGACGGCAGTATCGCTCAAAACGTAGTTATACACATCTATACCGGTTCGGGAGAGTGGGCTTGTAAAATTTTTGTC
>JANNBA010000103.1:0-7904 GCA_031384845.1 Bacteroidota bacterium | reverse complement strand
CACAAAACGCTATTTATTTTTTTAAAACTTTAAGAATTTGAGTCCCTGTTTTCAAAAAATAAATACCGTTTTGCATTCCCTCCAACACAATTTTTTCAGGAATACGAGTGTAATTAGCCATTTTCCTACCCTGCAAATCATATAACTCCATAGTTTGATCTCGGTTTTTAGCATCTATATTCACAATGTTAAAGGTTGGATTTGGATACAAAACCAGTTGATTTTCTTCAATAAGTGGTTCTGAATCAAGGCTCAAATTTTGTGTTTTGCCAAACACAAATTCATCAAAACAGTAAGTTCCCGTAGCTCCCGCCAAATCAAGATTAAACATCGCATTTGCCGAAATATTTGGCGTAAAAACCAATGTGAAGGTTTGCCAACTTGTGGTCAGGTTGATCGTTTTATTCGCAATTCCTGCATAATTGTCAGACCTGATAAAAGCAATAGGAATGCTTCTATTTGCATCCGCTTTGGCCTTAAATCGCAAGGTATAATTTGTCCCTCCTTGTAGGTTCAAATTAGTACGAGAAAGCTGAATGTCCCAAGGGTTTGTTCCTGCGTTGTTTACCTGTACGCAAGCAGACTTTGCTCCTTCTGCCGTATTAGTTGTCAAAATATTAAAATCTGCATCTCCATTATATAGAGGTCTGGTTTCCCAAAAATTATAATTCTGTTCAAAATTTGGGTTGCTCCAAGTGTTTCCAGAAACCGTAACGTTAGCCATTGCGGTAGCGGTAGCCGGACAAGTATTGTTTAATAATACCGATACCAATCCGCTTGAATTGCCCCAATTTACAACGATTTGCGAACTGTTTTGTCCAGAAACTATCGTATTACCATCCCCAGAAACAGACCATTCATAGGTTGTGTCTGCCATATTTGGCACGCTATAAACTGTAGCATTTGTATTGGGCTCGACCAAGCGGTTTCCGATAATGGCAACTTGATCCAAAAGCTGATAAACCCTCACATAATCTACTTCCATGGTTTGCGGAAATGTAGTGCTCCCGTTTGGCGCACCTCCCCAAGTGCCGCCAACTGCCAAATTAAGCAACAAATGAAATCGCTTGTCAAAAACCCACGGATAGGGCGAAATTGCAGAGCTTGTTTTGCTAAAATAAAGCAGGTTATCTACATAAATCTTAACCTCATTTGGGGTCCAATACATCGAAAAAACATGAAAATCATCACTAAAAACCCCTGTAGGAAGGGTATGGTTGTTTGTAAAACTCTGAACTGCATTACCATTATGGGTATGTATGGTTCCGTGTGTCTTATTTGGCTGAATGCCAATAAGTTCCATAATATCCATTTCGCCACTTTTAGGCCAAGTTCCATATTCATTATCCGTAGGTAACATCCAAAAAGCGGGCCACATTCCTACAGCAGTTGGCAATTTTATCCGTGATTCAAATCGACCATAAAGCCAATCGCCCGTATTTTTGGTGTTTAATCTTGCCGATGTATAATTGAAACCCAAATAATTTTCTAGCAAGGCCGTGATTTTTAAACTGCCGTTTGAAACCTGTATGTTTTGAGGATTGTTAGTATAGATTTGTAATTCTGAATTCCAGGTGGTAAACCCATCACCAATTTCAGGTGTCCATTTTGTCAAATCAACTGCCGACCCATTAAATTCGTCTGACCAAACCAATTGAAAACACTGTGCCGTAACAAATTGAAAACCAATTATATAAATTAAAATAAAGATTCTTGTTTTTTTCATTTTTAAATAAAATTAGGCAGAAAGCAGCTTCGAGATTAAGTACAAATGTATCAATATATTTCGATTTATTGCCCGTTTATTTTATTTTGAAACAAAAACTATTATTACTCAAAAAGAACAAAGAATATGATTTAGTCAATCAAAACTTGCATCAAAAATTCAAAAATATTGATTACTTTTGTGCCTCAAAATCGAAAGAATCTTAATGAAAACAACAACTTTTGCACACAGACATATTGGACCTCGCGAAAATGATTTGCCTTTTATGCTCAAAACGATTGGCGTAGAAAGTATCGAACAGCTTGTTTATGAAACTTTGCCAGACGATATCAGGCTAAAAACCAATCTGGATTTGCCAAATGCGATGACCGAATTTGAGTTTGCCAATCATATTTTTGAGCTTGGCAACAAAAACAAAGTTTTTCAATCATATATTGGTTTGGGTTATCATCAATCGATAATACCGGCGGTGATTCAGCGCAATATTTTTGAAAATCCAGGCTGGTACACGGCTTATACGCCTTATCAGGCAGAAATTGCGCAAGGGCGGTTGGAGGCTATTTTGAATTTTCAAACCATGGTGATCGAGCTTAGCGGTATGCAAATTGCAAATGCGTCGTTGCTCGATGAGGCTACTGCAGCTGCTGAGGCTATGGCACTTTTGTTTGATGTTAGAACTCGCGATCAAAAGAAAAATAATATTTGCCGTTTTTTTGTGTCTGAAGAGATTTTGCCACAAACCCTTTCGGTTTTGCAAACTCGTGCTACGCCAATCGGGGTAGAATTGGTGGTTGGAAATCATCAAGATTTTGATTTTTCGACAGATTTTTTCGGAGCCGTTTTGCAATATCCGGGCAAGTATGGGCAGGTGCATGACTATGGCGATTTTATTTCGAAAGCAAAAAATAGAGATATAAAAGTTGCTGTTGCTGCAGATATATTGAGTTTGACCCTATTGACCCCGCCGGGCGAAATGGGTGCCGATGTTGTTTTTGGTACTACACAACGCTTTGGAATTCCGTTGGGATATGGTGGGCCTCATGCTGCCTATTTTGCCACAAAAGACGAGTTCAAACGCTCTATGCCGGGTCGCATAATTGGGGTTACGGTTGATACAGATGGCAATCGCGCCCTGCGAATGGCGTTGCAAACACGTGAGCAGCACATCAAGCGAGACAAAGCTACTTCAAATATATGTACGGCACAGGTTTTGCTGTCTGTAATGGCAGGGATGTATGCCGTATTTCATGGCCCTGATGGGCTGAAAAACATTGCCAATCAAGTGCACAATGCCACGGCTACTTTGGCAAATGCTTTAGAAAAATTGGGCTTCAAACAAAACAATACAAGTTTTTTTGACACTATTTTGATTACTGCCGATGCCCAAAAAATAAAATCAATTGCCGAGCAAAACCATGTCAATTTTTATTATATCGACAACCACACCCTTTCGATTTCGTTGAACGAAACAGTCAGTATAAACCATTTGAATGTTATTATTTCGATATTTGCTCAAAGTATTGCAGCAGAGGCTTCGGCTATTTTTGTTACAGATTTTAGTAGCGAACAACAAATTTCTATTCCAGCAACACTGTGCCGAGAAAGTTTGTTTTTGCAACACGACGTTTTTCAAAAACACCAATCAGAATCGGCTTTGATGCGGTATATCAAAATGTTGGAGCGCAAAGATTTGTCGCTCAATCACTCGATGATTTCGTTAGGATCATGCACGATGAAGCTCAATGCGGCTGCCGAAATGTTGCCGTTAAGTTTGCCACAATGGAACAATATTCATCCATTTGCTCCAATCGATCAGGCAGAAGGTTATCAAGAAATGCTGGGCAAATTAGAACATCAATTAAATGTGATTACGGGATTTGCAGGCACCACATTGCAGCCCAATTCTGGCGCGCAAGGCGAATATGCCGGTTTGATGGTCATTCGGGCTTATCATCATTCACGAGGCGATTTTGACCGCAATATTGCCTTAATACCAGCCTCTGCACACGGCACAAACCCAGCTTCTGCAGCCATGGCAGGTATGCAAGTTGTAGTGACCAAAACCTTAGAAAACGGCAATATCGACGTGGATGATTTGCGCGAAAAAGCGATTTTGCACGCCAAAAACCTCTCGTGTTTGATGGTAACATACCCCTCGACACATGGCGTTTTTGAAAGTGCGATTATCGAAATCACCAATATTATTCACCAACACGGAGGGCAAGTTTATATGGATGGCGCCAATATGAATGCCCAAGTTGGGCTCACCAATCCAGCGACTATAGGTGCCGATGTGTGTCATCTCAATTTGCACAAAACCTTTGCAATTCCGCACGGAGGCGGTGGTCCAGGCGTAGGCCCAATATGTGTAGCCCCACAATTGGTACCATTTTTGCCTACAAACCCGGTTATTGCAACCGGAGGAACGCACCCCATCACAGCCATTTCGGCAGCACCATGGGGGTCGGCATTGGTATGCTTGATTTCTTATGGATATATCTGTATGTTGGGTGCAGATGGGTTAAAAGCCGCAACAGAGCACGCCATCCTAAACGCCAATTATATCAAAGAACGGCTCAATGGGCATTATGACACCCTATATACCGGCGAAATGGGCAGAGCTGCACACGAAATGATTCTGGAATGCCGCCCCTTCAAACAAAAAGGAATAGAAGTAACCGATATTGCAAAACGATTGATGGATTATGGCTTTCATGCCCCAACAGTGTCGTTTCCGGTGGCAGGAACCCTGATGATCGAACCCACAGAAAGCGAAAATCTCGAAGAATTAGACCGTTTTTGTGATGCCATGATCGCCATACGAAACGAAATTGAAGCCGCAAATACCGACGACAAAAACAACGTTTTGAAAAACGCCCCACACACATTGGCGATGCTCACCGTCGAAGATTGGCAGCTACCATACACCCGACAACAAGCAGCATTTCCGCTGGCTTATGTAGCCGAAAACAAATTTTGGCCCAGCGTGCGCAGAGCAGATGATGCTTATGGCGACCGCAATTTGATTTGCAGTTGCGCCCCAATCGAAGCCTATTTGTAATAGCCCCACAATCGAAATCGTTTTTTGGATCACAACACAAAATTTCAAAACACCACCCGTCCCGCTGCACGCTATATCTTTTGTTTTTTTCTGAAAAAGAAAAAAAACAAAAGGATATACGCTACATCGGGGATATTTTAGACTTTTAGTAGTTTCAAGACGTGATGCCTTAGATGTTCTTAGTTTGTCATTTCAAAGAATACGCCAACCGAACCAATTTGTAGCAAGTCGAGCCGTTTTGCTGACACGATCAAATAAACAAATGTACCCTACGATTTATAAAAAAGCCGTACATCTTTTTTATAAAAGTTGTACATCTTTTTTATAAAAGTCGTACATCTTTTATAAATATTGTGAGTGCCATTTTATAATTGTGTCCCGATATTTTTTTTAAACCAAACCGATAACGCATTAGGAAGTACAACCCAAAACAATTACCTTTGGGATGAATCAAACCGGTTAAGAGTAATTGTGCAAGACGAAAAATATACCCAAAATTATTTTTATGATGCTGGCGGAGAGCGTGTACTTAAAGCAAGTGCAGATTATACCGCCGTTTTTGAAAATGGGCAATTGCAAGCTCCAGCCAATTTAACTATAAATGCTTATACCGAATATCCGAGTGCCTTTATGGTTATTACCCCAGACGGGCAATACAGCAAACATTATTATTCGGGAACACAACGCATCGTAAGTCGTATTGGCGACAAAAAAAACAGTATATTCGATTTGCCCGACACCTCGAATCCAGAAAGTAGGAAATTACAACAAGTCCAAAAACAAGATGTTCAAAAATATCTCGACAAAGCCAAGATAAAAGTAACATTTAAAGAAAATGAAAGACCTATCGACCCATGCATTTATATGACAATAGAAGAATGTTGCAAACGATTTCCTGAAAGATGTCCACAAGAACCAAAAACAGAAAAAATATACTACTTTCACCCAGACCATCTTGGCACCACAACATTTTTAACAGATGCAAATGGTGATTGTTATCAATTTTTCTTAAATTTGCCTTTTGGAGAGACTATGGCAGAGCAAAAATCAATAACCCAAAACTACGCCACACCCTACAAGTTTACTGGCAAAGAACTTGACGAAGAAACTGGCTTGTATTATTTTGGCGCAAGGTATTATGCCCCAAGGGAGAGTATTTGGTTGAGTACTGACCCGCTGGCGGAGAAGTATCCAAGCTTTAGTCCATATGCATATTGTCTTAATAATCCAATAAAATTTGTTGATCCTGATGGTCGTGCTCCAATGGATCATTGGCAATTAAACAATCAAGGTAAATTAGAATTAATCAAAAAGACTAATGATAATTTTAATGTGTTTTTTGATGAAAAGGGAAATAAATTATTCCAAACAAATCAGGTAAGTAATGAGGGTTTGAAATGGTCGACTAAATTGGATGAGTATTTTAATAAAGTAAATACTGTCTTTTTAGAAATTGCGAATGAGCCAAAAGTCTATAACCAAATGTTAGAAAGGGCTGAACAGACAGGATTTGATAATAAAATAGCTTCTATTCCACAGATGAAGGAAAGTGGAGAAGCGTTTAAATCAAGTGCAAATTTGCGAGCTTCTTTGGATGTTGTACTTCAATCACCTAAGTGGGCAGTAGGATATGCATACGCAGGAGCAGTTTCAACATTTGGAATGGTATCTCAAGGGGTTAAAAGTATTTACACATCTGCAACAGCAACTAATCTTGCTAAAGATGCAAAATATTTGTTTCACCAAGCATTAGAAAACAGTAAAACTTTTATGTCAGATTTTAAAAAACAATTAAACGATGGAATGTCAACGCTTTCTAAAGGGCAATGGGGTAATTCTCAAGGGCAAACAACTAATTAAAACAGTGTTTGTTTTTATAATGATTAGTTCTTGCAAAACAAATACTAATGATAGTGTTAAAAATTGTAATGCATTTAATTGTGAAGTTGGAACGTATAAAAACAATAAAAAAGAAGGTGTTTGGAAACGGTACGATAAAGACGGTAATTTAGAACAAGTTGCAAATTATGCAGACGGTAAACTAAATGGGGCAACAGTCAGTTTTTATAAAAATGGTTTGGTTTATTCTACGAGTAATTATATTGATGATAAGCCACACGGTGCTTCAACATTATATTTTGAAAACGGAAAAATAAATGTATTAGATAACCATTTTTATGGTAAACTTGAGGGTTTTAGTTATTTATACTATAAAAGCGGGAATTTACAATCTAAATGGTTTTATCTTTCAGGGAAACGAGATGGAGAACAATATGAGTTTAAAGAAAATCAAGATACCTTAAAAATAGAATATTATAAAAAGGGAATTTTAATTAATGAGAAAACGTTTTGATTTTTCAGGCAATTGGGAAATAGTTGATACGCAAAAACAGAAAACAATAGTAATTCATAGTAATTCAACTTATAAAGATTACAATGTTAACCGAACTTATACAGTAAATGGAATAGTAAACAGCCATAAAGTTGGTTTTAGTTTAGAAATATCAGTAGAAGGGGTCTTTGAGGATAATAAACCATATTATTTATTTGTATGGATAGGAGACCCAGACGATATGAATAAATACAAATTTGTAAAACAATAACTAAAAAGCTCCGAAATTCGGGGCTTTTTTATAAACTAATCTTTTTTAAATCTTGATAATTATTCCAAAATCGTAGGAGTTCAATAGTGTTATTCTCAAAACGATAATACAGCGTAATTTGTTTTAGAACAGGAACTTGAAACGTATTTTTGTAAACTGTCGGTTTAAAAGTTAGGTTTTCTTTGGTAAGCAAAGCGATAAGTTCATCTGCCTTGTCGATAAAATTATAAACTTCGGTTAGTGTCCATTCTCTTTCCAAATATTCAATATTGCTCCAATAATCAATTTTGGCAGGTTCAGACCAAGAAATTGTTATCATAAATTATCGGTTGTAAAGATGCGGAAAACGCTTTTTGGTTTCTTCCATTACGGCATTGTGTGGCGTAGTTCCTTTGGTTTCTATGGATTGCAAAGCCTCGTCTATCGCTTTTTTTTGCTCATTAGATAACAAACAAGCATCAGGCGAACTCATTATAGATTTTACTTTTTCTACAAGAGAATAGTCCTGTAATTG
>JANNBA010000016.1:0-4702 GCA_031384845.1 Bacteroidota bacterium | reverse complement strand
GATTTGTTTGGCATCAACGTCAAAGATACCTCCTCAACGCACCAAGACGCTCTACAATACCTTTGATTTGTTCGGTATTTGTCATAAATTATTTTTTTGCAAAATTAGGTTTTTTAAATCCAAAATGGTTTATTGATTGTTTGAAATTTTATTTGAAGTAAACAAATTTAGATAGGTTTCATATAACATTTTGACCAAAAGTAAGTAGATTATAATCTGGATCCAAAACAGCAAATTCTTTTTGATTCCAAGGTTTTATTTGCAGCTGTCCGTTTGGATGAATTTTGGTGTTTTTTTCTAAAAGCGTTTTGTAATAGGCGTCTATATTTTCAATTCTGATATAAACTTGACCGTCATTTTCTTTAATATTTAATGATTCGAAAAGACGAAATCGAAATACATTTTTTTGAGTTCAAGGAATTAAATATTAAAGAAAATGATGGTCAAGTTTATATCAGAATTGAAAATATAAACGCCTATTACAAAACACTTTTAGAAAAAAACACCAAAATTCATCCAAACGGACAGCTGCAAATAAAACCATGGAATCAAATTGAATTTGCTGTTTTGGATCCAGATTATAATCTACTTACTTTTGGTCAAAATGTAATATGAAACCTATCTAAATTTGTATATTTCAAATAAAATTTCAAACAATTAATAAACCATTTTGGATTTAAAAAACCTAATTTTGCAAAAAAATAATTTATGACAAATACCGAACAAATCAAAGGTATTGTAGAGCGTCTTGGTGCGTTGAGGAGGTATCTTTGACGTTGATGCCAAACAAATCGAAATCACCAATGAGGAAGAAAAAACACTGGCACCCAATTTTTGGGACAATGCCAAAGAAGCCGAAATATATATTAGAAACCTAAGATCCAAAAAAAAATGGGTCGAAGACTATCAAAAAGCGCAATTACTAACTGAAGAACTTCAATTAGGTTATGATTTTTTTAAGGAAGGTGAATTTTCAGAAACCGAATTAGATGATTTGTACCAACAAACCAATTTGTTGATAGAAAACATCGAGTTTAGAAATATGCTTTCAGACGAAGGAGATTCGATGAGTGCTGTACTTCAAATAACGGCAGGAGCCGGCGGAACAGAAAGTTGTGATTGGGCCGAAATGTTGATGCGAATGTATATGATGTGGGGCGAAAAATATGGATACAAAATAAAAGAACTTAATTTTCAAGCCGGAGATGTAGCCGGCATAAAAACCGTAACCATCGAGTTTGAAGGCGATTACTCATTTGGCTACCTCAAAGGCGAAAATGGCGTACACCGCTTGGTTCGAATTTCACCCTTTGATAGCAATGCCAAACGGCACACCTCATTTGCCTCTGTATATGTATATCCACTGGCAGATGACACCATCGAAATAGATATTAATCCAGCAGATTTCAGCTGGGAAACCATGAGATCCAGCGGTGCCGGTGGACAAAACGTCAATAAAGTAGAAACCGCAGTGAGACTGCGCCACCACCCTACCGGAATTATAATCGAAAACTCTGAAACCAGATCACAACTCGACAACAAAAACAAAGCTATGCAATTGCTCAAATCGCAGTTGTATGAAATCGAATTGAAGAAAAAACAAGCCGTTCGAGACGAAATCGAAGCCAAAAAAATGAAAATCGAATGGGGATCCCAAATCCGAAATTATGTGATGCACCCCTACAAATTGGTAAAAGATGTGCGAACACAACACGAAACAAGCAATGTTGACGGAGTAATGAATGGCGAAATCGACGATTTTTTGAAAGCATTTCTGATGATGATGGGACAAAAAGAATAATTTTTTTTTAAACATTTCAAAGAATTAATATTAACTTAACATTGCAATTATATTTTTGTTCAAATTTTAAAATTTATAAAATGGCCTTAAAAAATTTCTTTCAGTTCTTTGTCCCAAAAGACAAAACCTTTTTTCCTTTGTTTGAACAAGCTGCTACCAATTTGGTAAAACTTTCAGATACCCTACACGAGGCAGTAAATGTAAAAGGCGATCGCGAAGATTTTTATAAAAAAATAGAATCGTATGTGTCAGATATCGAAGAGCTTACACACAAAATGAATCTCGAATTAAGCAAAAATTTTATAACACCATTCGACCGCGAAGACATTCACGCACTTATCACTTCGATAAATGAAGTGGCAGGCTATATCTATGGCGCATCAAACAGGATGAAATTGTATCAAGTAGAAAAAATTACAAAATCTATCAGAAAATTAACAGAAATAAATCTCGAAGCCTGTCAGCAAATAGCAACCGGAATTGTAGAACTTAAAGACCTTAAAAATCTTAAAAAAATAAACGATGCCGTCAAAAAAATCAACAAATTAGAAGGAAAAGCCGATGTGGTTTTTGACAAAGCCGTTGCCGATTTGTTTGAAAATGAAAACGATGTCAAAAATATAATCAAATACAAAGAAGTACTATCTGCACTACAAAACGCAACCGACAAATGTCGAGTAGTTGGCCGTACACTCGAAGCCATTTCCGTAAAACACGCTTAATTTAAACCACAAAATCAAGATTTATGGAATTTACGCTACTCATCGTAATCATTGTGATTGCCCTCTTATTCGACCTCGTAAACGGCTTTCACGATGCCGCAAACTCAATAGCAACCGTAGTATCTACAAAAGTGCTCACGCCAACACAAGCCGTGATATGGGCAGCCTTTTTTAATGTTTTGGCCTTTTGGATATTCGATATGAGCGTAGGAAACACCGTTGCCAAAACAGTTGATAACGACGCCATAAACCTATGGGTCATACTCTCTGGACTCATAGCAGCAACCATTTGGAACCTACTCACCTGGAAACTCGGAATACCATCATCATCCTCACACACACTAATAGGCGGATTTGCAGGAGCAGCCATCGCACACGCAGGCTTCGACGTCGTAAACTCGACCGAGATATACAAAGTAATCGCTTTTATATTTCTTGCACCAATCATTGGAGGCATCATTTCCTATATCATCACCATTATCACCATACAACGAAACCCTCTCAAAAAAATAGGATCACTAACAATTCTATCCGCTGGAATTATGTATTTGATGAACTATATGGTCGATTATATGGACGTAAAACCAATCATGATGTGGATTGTAGCCTTTATGCTAGGCACCATGACCCTCACCTATATATGGTATTTTGTCGTACACGGAAAAACACAAACCGTGACCAAAGAATCAAATATGTACAAAAAACTACAACTACTATCCTCTGCCGCATTCTCCTTAGGACACGGAGGAGCAGACTCCCAAAAAGTGATGGGAATCATCTGCGCAGCCTGTATGGTATTTGCAAACCAAGCCCGCGAAACAGGATCCGAAAAAAACATAGACAAGAAGCTACAAGTATCAGAACTTATGCAGATTGAGCACGAAAATGAAAACGGAAAAAAAGAAAAATTCAAACCAGAATACAACAACGGCGACAAAATATTTGTTTACACCAAAGGAAAAAACACACTAGACGCCACCACAAACGAACTCATTTTTGAGGACAAAAAGATAAACAAAACCTACAAAGCCGCCGCACAATTTGCACCATATACAGATGCAGACGGCAAACTAAAGAAAGGCCACAAACTAAAAACCAAAGTCCACGCAGACTCAATGCCATGGTGGATCGCATTTAGCTGCTATTTTGCCATCGGATTAGGAACACTTATGGGAGGCTGGAAAATCGTCAAAACAATGGGGACAAAAATCACCAAAGTAACCCCGCTCGAAGGCGTATGTGCCGAAACCGCTGGCGCACTCACCCTCTTTACAGTCTCCAACATGGGCATACCCGTATCAACAACACACACCATCACTGGATCAATCATTGGCGTAGGCGCTACCAAAAGGCTCAGTGCCGTGCGCTGGGGCGTCACCATAAGCCTCCTATGGGCATGGATACTCACCATCCCAGTATCAGCAATCATCGCCGCCACAATCTACTATATCACAACCCTATTTGCATAGTTTTTTTTGGCGCACACCTCCCCTACCCGCACACCACCCGTCCCGCTGCACGCTATATCTTTTTTTGGTTTTTTTCAAAAACCAAAAAAAGGATGCCGCTGCATCGGGGCGATTATAGACTTATTGGGTTTTCAAGATGTTATTTGTTGGATTTTATTTGTTTATAATATCGTAAACAAAGTAGTTCGTTTTCATAGACTGCTTCATAGTTTTGCCACACATTTATTAGAAAACGGAACCGAAATCCGCTACATACAACAGTTTCTAGGACATGCAAGCAGCAAAACCACAACTATCTACACACACCTTAGCAGTAAAATAGTAGCTAAAATACAAACTCCACTATACCTGCTAGTAAACAAGCAAACAAAAAAGATGATTTTAAAAAAAAATTAATAATTGCTTATATCTAAAAAAATAATACTATTTTTGATAAATATTTGAAAATTCAATCAACATAAAAAAATGTTAAAAACGCAAGAACTTTCGTATATTTACTAGTTATAAGCAAGCTTACTCAAAAATTCCTACAAAAATTATCTAAAAACAATAAATACAAATAAGATATAAACTATAATGCAAAACACCATAAACAAAAATTTAGATAACGTTATTAAGCATGGATGGAATAGACTTGATTTAAAAAATTGTGGATTAACCGAATTTCCAGAAATAATTTTTGATAATTGTAAAGAATTAGTTGTCATAGA
>JANNBA010000004.1:0-46030 GCA_031384845.1 Bacteroidota bacterium | reverse complement strand
TGAAAACTTCATTTTGAAATCCATTTAAAAAAATGTAGGTTTGTTTAAAATTTAAAATTATGAAAAACATCAAATTTTTGCTGCTGCTTTTGGTTATAAATGCCACCGCACAACAAGGCGGAATGTGGATTCCGTCTATGTTAAATGCACTAAATCAATCTGAAATGACCAATCTTGGCATGAAAATGTCACTTTCGGATATTTATAGCATCAACAAATCTAGTCTAAAAGATGCGGTACCCCATTTTAATGGAGGCTGCACTTCGGAAGTGATTTCAAATCAAGGATTGCTATTAACAAATCATCACTGTGGTTTTGATGCGATTCAAAACCATTCGAGTGTCGAGCATGACTATCTAACAAACGGATTTTGGGCATATTCCAAAACAGACGAATTGCCCAATCCAGACCTAGTAGTTACTTTTGTGATAAGTATCAATGATGTGAGCAAACAAGTGCTTGATGGAGTTGATCAAATTGTTTTGGAAACAGATAAACAGAAAAAAATTCAAGAAAACATAACCAAAATCATAGCTAATTTTAAAAAAGAAAGCTATCAAGAAAACAAAGTACGAAGCTTTTTTGAAGGCAATCAATACCTGCTTTTTGTTACAGAAACCTTCAAAGACATTCGGCTTGTTGGAGCACCTCCATCCTCAATTGGAAAATTTGGGTCGGATACAGACAACTGGGTTTGGCCTCGTCACACAGGCGATTTCTCGTTATTTAGAATTTATGCAAATGCCAAAAACCAACCTGCGATTTATAATAAAGACAATATCCCATATACGCCAAAACATTTTTTGCCAATTTCCCTAGACGGGGTCCAAGAAAATGATTTTACGCTTGTGATGGGCTATCCCGGACGCACACAAGAATATTTGAGCTCTTTTGCTGTAAATCAAATTACAAACACTTTGAACCCTGCAAAAATCGAAATTCGTGACAAAGCACTACAAATTGCCGACGGGTTTATGCGCAAAGACAATGCTATCAAAATTCAATATGCTTCAAAATATGCCGGAATTGCAAATTATTGGAAAAAATGGATTGGGGAAACACAAGGATTAATAAAATCTAATGCCTTAAAAATCAAGCAAAATGAAGAAGAAGCTTTTCAAAAAAATCTAATAAAAGCCAATAAACAAGAAGCGTATGGCAATTTGTTAGCGGATTTAGAAAAAAATTATCTCGAAATAAAACCTTATGCCTTGAGTAGAGATTATTTTTCTGAAGTAATGATTAGAAACACAGAATTGACCGCATTAGGCTACAAACTATTTCAATTAGAACAACTATTTATTTCAAAAGGAGAGCAAGTATTTCTTGATAAAAAAGCATCGATTTTGACAGAGTTATCTGATTTTTACAAAGATTTCAATCCCGAAGTAGATCAAAAAGTTTTTGAAAAATTGATTGATATATATGCCAAAAAAGCACCAAATGAATTTTTGCCCAACAATTTAAAAAATTTAGAAATAGAAGCAGCATCAAAGCATTTATATCTCGAATCAAAGTTAGTCAATTTTGAAAAGATCAAAACAATACTGGATGGTAATAGCAAAACCGTTTTGGAAAACCTGAACGCAGACCCCGGCTATCTGTTTATAAAAGAAATTGCATCGCAATATAACAATACTGTTAGCCCAAAATTGGATGAACTCACCCTAAAAATAGCCTCTTTACAACGCAGCTACATGAAAGCCCAATTAGAGCTTAGCCAAAATAAAAGAATGTTTCCAGATGCAAACAGTACCCTTAGGGTAACTTATGGAAAAGTAAAAGGGTATGCCCCAAAAGACGCTACCTTATATACAAGTACAACATATCTTGACGGTGTTATCGAAAAATATATTCCTGGCGACTATGAATTTGATGTACCAAAAAAATTATTAGACCTATATTATAGCAAAGATTATGGCGTTTATGGTCAAAATGGTAAAATGCCGGTATGTTTTATTGGCACGAACCACACCACAGGCGGCAACTCTGGAAGCCCTGCTATTGATGCAAAAGGCAACTTGATAGGACTTAATTTTGATCGCGTTTGGGAAGGCACAATGAGTGATATTCATTACGACCCCACTATTTGTCGCAATGTAATGGTTGATGCGCGGTATATTTTGTTTATAATTGATAAATTTGCGGGAGCCAAAAATATAATCGATGAATTAAAATTAGTTCGTCCAAAAAAAAATAAAAAAAGTAAATAATTGATTTTAAGCACATTAAATATTTTTATAAAAAAAAATGAGAAAAATTATAAAAAAAATTAACTTTTTTTTATAATTTTAAACTTTGGCACAGTAATTGTAAAATGATTTAGCGTTGTTGGGTTAGAATTTTGAAAAAAATAAAAATTTTTATTTTTACTTTTAAAAAAAAACTTATCTTTGCACCGAATTAATAATTAACCTTTTAAAAAAAAATTAAGATGAAAAAAGTATTTTTAACTTTAGCATTATTGGCAATGGTATCTGTAACTGTTGTATCTTGTAAAGACAAAGCTGCAGAAGAAGTAGCTCCAGAAGCTGCTGTAGAAGCTGCTGTAGAAGCTGCTCCAGCTGTTGACGCTTCAGCAACAGAAGCTGCTGCTGCAACTCCAACAGAAGCTGCTGCTGCAACTCCAGCTGAATAATTAATTTTATTCAACACAAAATAAAAGCCGTGCATTGCACGGCTTTTTTTTTTAAAGCTAAGATTTCAACGCCATTCAGATGTTTAAAAAAGTCTTGCTGCACTTTATAATTTGCCACCACCACCCAAAAAACAGCTCACTAAAGACTAATCGTTGCCTGCGAAATCAGTTCTCTTTTTCTTCAAATAAAACGCCAACATTCCTGTTGACGTTTTGTGGAAAATAGTTTGTCTCGACGCATCAAAAAAGATTCGAGCCCCAAACATTTCAGATTGAAAAACGGAAGCGTCAGAACAGCTATTCCTATTTCATAAATTTTTTTTGATCATAATTTTCGATTTTCATTTCTTGACAAAAAAAAACGCCAACATTTCTGTTGACGTTTTGTGGGCGATGAGGAACTATAACCTATTATATTTCATATACCTATAATTGTCTTTAATTACCCTATAAATAAAGGTTTAACAATGTATCAATACAAAGCAAAGTTAAACAAAATTAAATAAAAACAAAATATTCTGTCCCCTTTATTGTCCCCTATCGTATAAAATTATATTTTTACAGGCATAAACTAATACATTATGCCAGAAGCAAAATTTGTCCTTAAAGAGCCAAACTCAAATCAAAAAACATTAATCTATTTGTTCTACAATTATAGCAATCAAAGGTTAAAGTATTCTACTGGCGAAAAAATACACCCAAAGTTTTGGAATGCAACAAAACAAAGGGTAAAAGATAGTTCGCAGTTTCCTGAATATCCTGAATTTAATCAGCGATTAAAAAATATTGAAACTGCCATAAATACTTGCTATCGTAGATTGTTAAATAATAATCAGGTCATAACACTTGAATTACTAAAAAAGGAACTGAATAGAGAATTAAATCACGAAAAGCTAACCACAAAACAGTTAGATTTTCTGCTATGGGTTAAATCCGAAATCGAAATTTTAAAACTCGATAAGAAATCAGGGACAATAAAAGTTTACAATACGCTTGTAAAACATTTAACTGAATTTTCAGTTGCTCGAAAATATCCTTTAACTTTTGAAAGTATCACGCTTGAATTTTACGAAAACTTCAAGGATTATATTTTAAATGAAAAAAAATTATTGACTAATACATTTGGAAAACAGATTAGAACACTCAAGAGTTTTTTGAATTTAGCAACTGAAAAAGGCGTAAATACGAATAACGCATTTAAAAGTAGGTTGTTTAAATCGCCACAAGAAAACATTACCCACATTTATTTGACTGCTGACGAGATTGAACTAATTTACAAAGTTGATGTTAAAGAAAAAATGTATTTAGATAGAGTAAGAGATTTATTTTTGATAGGATGCCATACTGGATTGAGATTTTCGGATTTCACGCAACTTAAAGAAGAAAATTTAGAGCAAACAAAATCGGGTTTTGTATTAAATGTAAAGACTAAAAAAACAAATGAAAGAGTGGTTATTCCGATGAAGCCAGTTGTTAAAGCAATTTGGGACAAGTACGAGGGGAATTTACCAAGAGCAATATCAAACCAAAAAATGAATGAATACTTGAAAGAACTTGGAAAAATTGCTAAAATTTCAAAAATGGAGATTATAATAAAAACAAGTGGCAAGGAAGTCAGAGAAATAACTTCTCCTAAATACGAATTGATTACAACGCATACAGCAAGAAGAAGTTTTGCTACGAACGCCTATTTAAGCAACATTCCTGCAATTAGTATTATGAAATTTAGTGGTCATCTTACTGAAAGTTCTTTTATGAAATATATAAAAGTATCGCAAGAAAGAAACGCGGAGTTATTGAGTAGTCATCCATTTTTTAATTAAGACATTTTATGACAAATAAAGAAAAAATTGAATTGAGAAATTCTAATATTGATTTGAATTACAGCGTTTCAATATCTCGAAATAATGAAATTTCAGTATATTATACTGATAATGAAACAACGGAAATTTTTTCTAATTTTTATGTTTTTTTAGACGATTTAGCCAAATACTATAATAATCGAATTAGTGATTTTGATGAAATTGAAGATAAAATATATCTATGCGATGCGTTTTTATACGAAATACAAGAATACAGAGTTGGTTCGTTTCCTAAATTAATTGAAGATAAAGAAAAGTTTGCACAAGAAATAGAATTACGCAAAGAGCAGTTTATTTCGTATAAGCAAAAGTTTGAAAAACAAATAAACCCTGAAATTGCTAAAACAAACAACCTAAATAATTCATACACTACGAAGCAACAAGTTCTTATATTGGAATATTTGGGAGTGTTAAAGGCGTTTAATTTTAATTCAAACGAAAAGCAAAAGGCTAAAATTATATCTGCTATCATTGGAAAAGATGAAACAAACACCGTTAGAGCCATCAGAAATATGGCTAAAGTTGTTGAAAAAGGAAGTGAAAACACTAAAACTAAAATGAATTTAGAAACAGTTAGAGATCTGTTCAAAGAAAATAATTTGCTTGAAATAGCAAATAAAATACAAGAAGAAATCAATACGATAAAAAAGGGGTAACCCTCGTATTTACCCTTTGCCCTGCCTGAATGTTCCTTTGTCCTATAAAAATTATAAGACATGGAAAATACAGTTATTACGGCAATTCCACTTCACGAATTGGAAAGTAAATTTGCAAAAATTGTTGAAGACAAAATCAGAGGGCTACTCTTTGAAAATTCCAAGCAAGAGCAAAATACTAAAGAGCAATACGCCACGAGAGAGGAAGTATCCAAGAGATTAAGAATTTCATTGCCTACACTCAATACTCTTTCAAAAAAAGGCGTTATTACGAGTTATCGAATTGGCAGAAGAGTTTTGTATAAATGGGAAGAAGTAGAGGAGATTTTACAAGAAATAACCTCAACAAAATACAAACGCAAAGACCTTAAATAGGTAATTGTTATGTATGATAAAATTGATTTTTTCATTCCTATTGCGTTTGAAGATTTCGGAAAGGATGACATTCCGATTGTTATTGGTAATCTTGAATTGGAACGTCAAGAAATACAGAAAAGAATACATTATGAAGCATTTTACAAGAAAATACGGTTTAGATTGTATGAAAACGGTTTATATATTTCAAATTCGATAAGTTCAATTATTTGCGGAAATAATACTTTTGATTTAACTTATTTACAACTATGCAGAGCAATAGATGAGATTTGTTCGATAATAAATCAAAAACCATCAGACTTGCAAATTAAAAGTTTTGAATTTGGTTTAACTATTCAAGTATCAATAAAAGTTAAACGTATTTTGAAACGATTATTAATTCACAAAAATAAAGAGCCAAAATGTGAATATAGGCAAACGCATTTAACAAGTGTTAAATTTTTTCATTTTGATTACACTTTAAAATTTTATGACAAAGGATTTGTTGAAAAAATAGAAAGAGGGTCTGATGTTTTGCAAGGTAATTGGTTGAGAAGTGAGTTACAACTCAAAAAAAAAAATATTCCAAACCATATCCAAACCGCAGAAGATTTAAAAAACGTTCCAAATATTAAACTTCTGTTCGAGATTTTAATTAAGCAATGGAGAGCAGTTTGTAAAATGCCTTTTATAAACAATAACGAGCATACAAAGGAAAATCTTTTTAGAATTTATGCAATATCAAATCCATTATACCAAGAAGACAGGTTAGATTATGTTTCTAAAGATGCCGTAAGGAAAGAGCAACAAAGACATAAAAAAGATTTAGAAGATGTAGGCGACTTTTCTATATTTGATGAAATTGATAAAGGATTGAACGAGAAGTTTAATTCTCTAATTATTGTCCCTTAATTTCTTGCAATTCTATTAGTTGGAAATACGGGACAATTGATAATACATTTAGAACGAAAAATGTAAATGATACAAACCTCGACATCAGCCAAAATGGAAACTGGAAATCTTACAAATGAAGAATAAGAGAGTAGAGAATGTAGTAGTATGTTTTGAATTTCAAAGCCCCCATTTTGTCAATTACTTACTGAAATAGAATCGAAACAAATCGAAACAAAAGTTGTCCAAAAAGTGAAATGCCTGAAACCTTATTGTAACAAGAAGTTACAAGGGAAATGGAAAGAGCTTTGGAAAGAAATAGTGAAACACTTTGTAAAAACTACCGAAATAAAGTGAAATATTCATTAAAATTGGTTGATTTTTTGAGATTTTATTGATTTTTTCCTCACAAAAGTAAAGAAAAAAACAGCAAAATAAAGCCGTAGTATTTGCCGTTAAAGTCTGTTAATTATAGATTTACATAGTAAAAATAAAACTATGGAAATCAATAATTTATACACAATTGGGTACGGCAACCGAACTCTCGAAAATTTTATTTCGCTACTCCAAAAATATGACATCAAAATACTTGTTGATGTTAGAACCACACCTTTTTCAAGGTTTCGACCACAATTCAATAAGTTGTCCATAATTAGGACGCTTGAGGACAAAAATATTCAATACATTCATAAGGGAGCAGAATTAGGAGGAAAACCTGCCGAAACAGAAAATGTTATATACGAAGTATATAATATACATCAAGAAAAAAGAAAATCAATACCATATTTACAAGGAATTTCTTTTTTAGAACAGGGATTGGAAATGGGTTGCAAAATCGCAATTATGTGCTGTGAATTGGATTACAAAAATTGCCACCGATATAGTTTGGTCGGAGAGGATGTTTCAAATCGAGGTTGGGGAGTTTTGCACATTGACAAAAATGGAGAACTCGCAAATCATAAAGGGCTTTTTTGAAAGCCTTTTATTTTTACTGGACTACTTAAACTTCTTAAACACTCCTTTAACAAACTTAACTAATGCAAAAATTTATATCATATTACCGAGTTTCAACTCAAAAACAAGGAATTTCAGGATTAGGCTTGGAAGCACAACGAACAGATGTAAACCGATTTATTGCCAAAGGCGGAGAATTGGTTGCAGAGTTTCAGGATATTGAAAGCGGAAAGAAAGACAACCGCCCAAACCTCATCAAAGCAATTGACGAATGCAAAAAGCAAGGTGCAACTTTGTTGATTGCTAAACTTGACCGATTAAGTCGTAACGCATCATTCATTTTTACTTTGAGAGATGCAAAGATTGATTTTCAATGTTGCGATTTGCCAAATGCCAACACGGTTACAATTGGAATTATGGCAGTTTTGGCTCAAGACGAGCGAGAAAAAATAAGCCACAGGACAAAATCAGCATTGGCAGAATTGAAAAAACAGGGGAAGCAATTAGGCACACCTGCAAACTTAACCGACAAAGCGAGAGAAGTAAGTTTAGAGATTAGAAAACAAAACGCAATCCTAAATGAAAATAATCGAAAAGCAGGAGCATTAATTGTAAGTTTTCGCCAAAGTGGAAAGTCATTTTATCAAATCACAAAGGAAATTAATGATTTAGGGTTTAAAACTCGCACAAACAAAAGGTTTCAGCAAAATCAAGTACAAATACTGTTCAATCGGTATCAAATCGGTCAGGGTTAATCGCAAATCAACTTCAAAAACAACAGTGTTTAAATTTAATTTAAGACATCTTTTTGATATTTGCGAACACAATGTTAATTACTGTTTTTCTGTCGCCTAAATAGATTAAAAACAGTATTTTAAAAATAATTTTCGGTTTGGATAATTCGTATTAATACCTATCTTTACAGCGAATTTTTAAAATTTTAAAAAATATTTATGAATAAATAAAGAGTTGTAATACATATAGATAATTGCTTTCAAGCAGTTCGTTTCTTGCCTCAAATCTGACAATTTAAAAGCAAAAGAAAATGTTCTGTAAGATGCACCCAAACTGGGTGTGTTTTGCTTCATTTCTTTTGTGGGTTTTGTCAGAACCTGAGGTAAGGATGACGTAATTACGCACCCTTTTATTTTCAGGAAACTTAAACTTTATCTATATGGCTCAATCAGATTTCAATTCAAAGCAATCTATTTTCAAAATCGTAAAATGGATTTTAGCAGTATTTTTTTTATTTGCCTTTATTGGGGCAATTGCAAAAGGCAATTTTATTGCAAGTATTTTATTCCTCCTACTAGGTTTACTTCTTTTACCTCCAATATCTGAACAGGTCAAGCAAAAATTTATTTTTTGGCAAAGTAAGAATATTCGATATATTGGATATTCAGTATTATTTTTAATTGCGGTACTTTCAGATAGAAGCGGATTAACTGAAACATCAAAAAACAAATCAGTTGAAGAAGTTACAACAAGCGAACCATATCAAGAATATATTAGCCAAGTAGATAAAAATATTGCTGAACTCTCAAAAGAGAAAAAAGTAAACAGAGAAAAACTCCTTGCGGATCTGAAAGCAAATTCTGTCTATCAAAAATTAATAACAAATAAGGAAGTTTCAGCAGAGTATTTGCCTGTTCTAAATGCAATTGCAAACGGAATTTCAATGACAAATGCAGAGGGGTTTTCGGTTAATGAAACTCTGAATACAAGGGTTGCAAATTCAAACAATGGCGAGGACAAAATCAAATTTGCTATTAAAGTAGTTGCTTTGTCAATACCAAATATTAATGGTGGTTTACCGAAAGAATACATTGATTTATTTGAACGATATAAAAATAAGTTCAAAATTTATGGAGAGGAAATGGTAATGTATGATATGGATAAAAAAGCAACTAAAATCGAGTACAACTATGATTTAACGCCATTTTTCGTGATGCTTGAACCAAAAAACAAAGAAGTATTAAATCAATTCTTTGAAGCAAAAAATAAAGGTTTATCAGATTGGAACGCAAAAGCAGAAAATTATACCTATCCATACATTGCCACAAAAGATGCTTATATCAGTTACATCAAAGAAGTAAATCCTGAAAGTCCATTTATTCCAAAAGTCGATATTGAAATAACCGCATCGGAATTATACCAAGCATACGAAGCAAATGAAGTTTCGGCAGACGAACAGTACAAAGGCAAAAAAATTGCAGTTACTGGAATTATTGATAATATTGGGAAAGATGTTTTAGATAATCCTTATGTTTCAATGAGAATTGGAGTTTTGCAAAGCGTAACTTGCTATTTCTCGGACGATAATGTAAAAGTTATATCACAATTAAGTAAAGGGCAAAAAATCACGATAATAGGCGAATGTAGTGGGCTGTCATTAACAAATGTAGTAATTCAGGATTGCGAACTTTGGGAGTAAATAATGCAATTTATTTTAGTAGTTTTGCATAATCATAAACATCAAAATTTGATTAATTTTATGACTTGAAAAAAGAAGATTATGAAAAGAAAATTCACAGTAAACACAAGAATACTAACTGATTTAATACCAAATCATATTACTACATTTTCTGCTTTCTGTGAGTTCATAAATAACTCTATTCAAGCAAAATCTAAAAATATTTGGATTGATATTGATTATACTGACGAAGACGAAATACACCCTTTACTGATAAAAAAAATATCAATCAAAGATGATGGTATTGGAGTTCATAGTTCAGAACTCGAATTTAAAACTTTGGACATAGGTACAGGAAATAAGGAGGGAGGAAAAGGAATAGGGCGTTTTTGTGCTTTTCAAATTGGAAAAAAATTCACAGTTGAAACAATAGGATTTAATCAAAAATCCAATAAGTTTAGTAAGTCCATAATTCCACTTTCAGTTGAGCAAATTTTATCATATTCAAAAGTTGGGGATTTAGAAACCGACACAGAAGAGCAGGATTTAGGAAATACAAAACACAATACAGGTTATAAATTAACCATTGAAAACCTTTATATCTCTACTGAAACCGAGAAAGGGAAAGATAAAAATCGAAAAATAACGCAACAGTTTTTAAAAGAAAACATAAATGATGCGGTATTTGAAAGGTATCCGTTAAAAATATTTAATGAAGATGTAACGTTTTATATAAATGGTCAAAAACTGCAACGTGATAATTTTATTATAGGAGAGCCGTCAAAAAAGATTAAGAAGTACATCAACAAAAAAGGAGAGGAAAGTAAAATTCGTTTCACTTTTTTTAAAGTAAAAAACATTGAAGATATTAGAGCGTTTTTGATGGTTGATAATGCAGGTTTAAGTTCTGTTGCTAATAGCTTAAAATATGAAGCAAATTGGTTAAGTCCTAAAATTGGTGGCTGGTATGTCTATATTGAGTCCGATGTATTGACATCAGATAATTATAGAAACATTGATTTAGATGGGTTTGATGAGGAGTTATCAAACTACAAATCATTTGTAAAAGATGTTTTAAATGAATTTTTCAAAGAAAAAAATAGAGAATTTGACAATTTTACTGATAAACTAAAACAAGACGATTACTATCCTTATAAAGATAAAGAAGCGTCTTCAAAATCAAAAGAATTGTTATTTGACAAATTGGCTTATTTAGTTGAAGATAAGTATAATATACTGAATAACAAGGAAAGATTGCGAGAAATAATTTATCCGCTAATTGATAAAACAATAGCAAACGGAGAACTCGAAAACATTTTAAAGGAAATTTTAAAACTTGACAAAAAAGTAATAACTCAATTTCATAATTTGATTGAGAAATCCGATTTAGATGATATTATAGAATTTTCTGAAAAAGTGGCTGCTAAAAAAGAAGATTTGGAATTTATTGAAAAAATTGTATATTCAGAAATAGCCGATAGCGTAAAGGAAAGAAAGCAATTACACAAGTATCTTGAGAAAATGCTTTGGATTTTCGGAGAAGAATACAACGAAAGTACAAGGCTTTTATCCGACAAAGGATTGGAGAATAATTTAACAGAGATAAGAGAAAAATTCCTTACTTATAAGCCGTCAGCCGAAGATGACAATATAAATACATTGACGGATAAAAAAGTTAAATCTATTACTGATTTGTTCCTGTATAATGAAAGAATACTTGACGCAGATAAGCGAGAAGTTTTGATTGTTGAATTGAAAGCACCAAAGGTTAAAATCAGTCAAAAGGAAACAAATCAAGTAATGAAGTATGCAAATGAAATTGAAGATAGAGGGGTTTTCTCGAACAATATAAAATACAAAATCATACTTGTTAGTTCTGAAATTAATAGAATGACGGAAAAGGAACTTAAAGGCAGAAAAAAAGAATACAAAGGAGATAATCCTTACTTTTATTACAAGAATGAAAATGAAAATATTGAAATTTCAATTATTCGTTGGTCAGATTTATTTGAAAATGTAAAAAGGAAACTAAATTATTTGACAAATGTTTTAAAAACCAAAGACATAGATATTGAAGAAAAAACCAAGCGAGATTTTGCGGATATTGAGTTTAATAAAGTCCGCTCTTCATTAACCAAAGTTGCAATCTAAATTTTTACTTTAAATCTATTTACAAACCGAGTGCTAACAATGAATAGAGAGGATTATAGCGAGATATATACAAATGCCAACAATCTTATAAACTCTGCAATTAAAGTGGCGGAAATCAATAATTTTGGAACGGCTATTTCTTTACTTGTGCTTGGTTTAGAGGAATTAATAAAGTATCAAGTTGTTTTGCATAATACTGCGGACGAGAAATCATTTACAAATGTAGAATTTGATAAAGTTTTCAAAGACCATAAGAGCAAACATAATTTAATAATGGAATTTGCCGACAGCCTAACTGATGAGTTTAGTCATGGGTTTCAAAGTTATGTTTTTAATTCTGCAACAAATCAAGAATTAACCGAACAGGATAAATTGATACAGCAAAACAGATTTAAAGAATTTGGCAGTTTCTTGAACAAAATGTATTCTGAAAACAATCCAACTCAACAAGAGTTAAAAGAGTTCGCAAAATGGCTTAATGATGCGAACAGGATTAAAAACGAGGGGTTTTATGTTGGTCTATCAGGCAATAAATGGTCGTTTCCGAAAAATTTTAATTTTGATGATTATTCAAAAGTATTAAAATTTGTAATGTTGGTTAAAAATCATACCGAAGTAAAGAAAAGTTTAGATTTAACCGATGATGAATTTATAAATATTCTGAACGGAGGAATGTAGTTTTATAAAATCTATCAATTTTCATTCCGTCCCCTATATTGTCCCCTAAAAAAATAAAACCCTTACAAAGTCAATGACTGTAAGGGTTTTTTAATTTAATCTGTGGGCGATGAGGGGTTCGAACCCCCGACCCTCTGGGTGTAAACCAGATGCTCTGAACCAGCTGAGCTAATCGCCCCATTGCGAGTGCAAATATAAACTACTTTTTTGTATATGCAAATATAATTTTGATTTTTTTTATAAAATTTCTCCAACCACAAAGGTGCTTCCGCCCACAAAAACAAAATCTAATGTGGTGGCATTTTGCAAAGCAGCCACATAAGCTGCTGATACCGAAATATATGTATCGCCAACAAGGAAAAACTCTCGAGCCATTTGTTGCAATTTTTTTGCTTCCAAACCTCGCTGAATATTAGGTTTTGCAAAATAATAAAGTGCATTTTTTGGAAATAATGGTAAAATTTGACTCAAATCTTTATCATTTACAAATCCCAAAACTATATGCAACCTATCAAATGTTTGTTTTTGAATCTGTTTTAATACAATTTTCAATCCGTCTTTGTTGTGTGCCGTGTCGCAAATTACCAGTGGCATTTGACCCATTTGTTGCCAACGCCCATACAATCCTGTGGTTTTGATCACATTCAAAAATCCATTTTGGATATTGCTTTCAGAAATTACAAATTGTTTTTGAGATTGCAAAACTCGAATGGTTTGTAAAACTGTTTTTTTATTAAAAGTTTGATAATCACCCAAAAGAGCACATTCTATTTCACTCTCCTCCAGGTGAGAAGCAAAAAATAGCGGCGCAGTATTTTGAGTCGCCACTTTTTCAAAAACGGTTTTGCTCTCTTTTGTATATTCACCAATTACAATTGGGATATTTGGTTTGATAATTCCCGCCTTTTCGGTGGCAATCTTGGCTAGTGTATTTCCCAAAAACTGGGTGTGATCGAGGCTAATATTGGTAATCACACTAATTTTTGGTGTAATAACATTTGTAGAATCCAATCTGCCGCCCATACCAACCTCAATAATATTGATATCCGTTTTTTGGTTTTTGAAATATTCAAATGCCAATCCAACAGTCATTTCAAAAAAGCTCAAATGATTTTGTTCCAAAAAAGGCTTATTTTGAAAAACAAAATCAGAGATATATTTTTTAGAAATTTCTACACCATTTATTTTAATCCTTTCGCGAAAATCTTTGAGGTGTGGCGAGGTATAAAGCCCAACTTTGTAGCCGGCATCTTGCAAAATGGCTGCCAAAAGATGCGATGTTGAGCCTTTTCCGTTTGTACCGGCCACGTGAATACACACCAAACCACGCTCTGGATTGCCCAAATGCTTTGTTAATTTTAGAGTATTACTCAAATCATTTTTATACGCCAGCGCACCAATGTTTTGAAAAATAGGTAGTTGCGCATAAAGCCAATCGATGGTTTGCTTGTAATTCATTTGAAATTTTAAAGTGTTAGCAAATTACAACCTCTAATGTCGGCATCATCAAATCTCCCAATTACTTCAAAGGTGTGTTGGTCTAATTTTTTCCCTAAATCTTGTGTTGCAATAAACGAACAAGAATTTATATTGGCCAAATCAATCACATTGATACCGCCAGTTTTGTGGTTTGAAACATAGCTGCGCGCGTCTTGTGGATCCCTAATTAGGACTTGCATCCAATTTGGACATTCAAAAACACCATTGCCTAGTGAGTAAGCCTGCGAAAGCAACTCGGTCATACCGTATTCTGAATGTATGTTTTTGATGCCAAAACCTTTACAAAGTTGACTGTGCAAATCTTCACGAATCATCTCTTTTCGTTTGCCTTTCATACCTCCAGTTTCCATTATAATGGTGTTTTTCAAATCAAATTTATGTTTTTCGATCAAATCTAACAACGCATAAGTAACACCAATTAGGATACAATTTTGTTCTTTTTTTTCTAAATAAAGCATTTTTTGAATAAGCTCATCTGGATTAAAAAGATAAAAACCGCTATCGTTATTTTTAGTTTTTGCAATCAAATTTTCAACCATATAAATCAAAGAAGACCCTTTTCTGTCCAGATAAGATGGCAATAAAGCCAATAGTACAAAATCTTCAATATTGCCATAAAATTGAGAAAACCCTTTTTGGAAACTATTTTCATATAAAGTCAAATCTGTTACAAAATGTTGACTTGTAGTAGTTTGTGTTGTGCCAGAGCTAATAAAAATTTCTTGAATTTGGTTTTGATTGGAAACAATTTTGTGGCTTTTGAAAAACTGAATTGGCAAAAATGGAATTTGGTTCAAAGATTTTATGTCTGCTGTACTGATTTTTAAAAAATCACAAAATTCCTTATAAACCTTATTGTTTTCGTGTTGAAAACGAAAGATTTTCAAAGCCATTTTCTCAAATTCCTTTTGATTTTTGATGTTGAAAATGTCAAATTGTGGCGTCAAAACTATTTTTTTTTGCAAAAGTAATTAAAAAATAAAAACACTAGCTTTTTTAAATCCACAAATGCTTTTTTTGTTAAATTTTTGATAATTTAAAAATGAAACGCTCTTTTTTTTTATATTTGAAAAATGAAAAAAAAGGCGACTTTTTTATTGGTTTTAACCCTTACAATGACATTGTTCTATAATGTTATTGGTTATTATTTGATACAAGCTTACCAAAAAGAACAAACTTGGGTCGCATCGATGCAAAACATTCCTGATTCTGAATTTCAAGTTATCAAGTTAAATGCCTCACTCTACTCGTTTATTGATGACTCTGAAATGGCATTTGTAAACGAAAATGTAACAATCAATAATAAAAGCTACCATATTTTTAAGAAAAAAATTCAAAATAATATCATTTATTTGTATTATCTGCGTAATTTTTATGAAAGTGATGCCAAAGAATGTTTCACGAAAATTGTTGACAGTCAGGATTTTAAAAATCAATCTGCGACTAGCAATCCTATCAAACAGCCATTGAAATCTTTTTTGAAAGATTATGTGTTTGAAAGCAATTTTGATTTTAAATCGCTTTCTTTTGTGTCATACCACGTTATTAACCCTACTTTTTTTGTTCAAAAACGCGAAAATTCAGGCTTTTTGAACCTCCCATTTTCTCCTCCAAAAACGGTTTAATTCCTTTGATTTTAAAATTTTTTGTCGCTTTTTCCGGTTTATGGATCAAGTAGATGTTCTTTATATTTTAAAATCAATTTCTTGATTAAAAACCAATTTATTAACTTTTGATTACAAACTTGTTTTCAAAAAACTATTTTAATTTTATAAAAAATGAAAAAAATATTACTCAATTGCTTGATGCTGCTACCTGTTTTTGCTTTTTCGCAAACAGATATTGACGGTATTATGATGGGCAAAAAAACCCTTTGTTTGGGTGCCGTTTATGAAAGTAGCAGCTGGAACCAGTATTGGGAAGGTACCTTCAAGCGCGAAAATTTGAATATAGGCACTGTTGCCACAAAAGGAGCTTCGATTATGGGTAACTATGGCGTTAGCAACAAGTTGAACCTGATTTTTAACTTGCCTTATTTGAAAACTTCAGCCTCTGCAGGTACTATGCAAGGACAAAAAGGGCTACAAGATTTTTCGCTTACGCTAAAGTATATGCCTTATGAAAAACAATTCAAAAACGCTATACTGTCGTTTTATGCTTTGGGCAGTTTTAGTGTGCCAACGACAGATTATGTGGCAGATTATTTGCCGTTGAGTATTGGTTTACACAGCAAAAACACCTCATTTAGGTTAATGACGGATTATCAATACGGATCGTTTTTTGCAACAGCTTCTGCAGCTTATACTAAAAGATCGAATGTAACAATAGATCGAAATGCCTATTTTACTACTGAGATGCATTATACAAATGAGGTAAAAATGCCAAGTGTAGCTAATTGTAATTTTAGAATAGGATATCGAAGTAATCGATTGATTGCCGAAGCTATTTTTGATAAGATGGTTACTTTAAAAGGTGGTTTTGATATTACCAAAAACAATATGCCTTTTTTAAGCAATAGAATGAATGCCAGCAAAATTGGTTTTAATACAAAATATACTTTCAAAAAAATTCCCGAATTAGCTCTTGTTGGCGGCTACAATCAAGTAATTGATGGGCGCAACGTTGGTCAATCCCAAACTTTTTATGGTGGCGTTTTTTACGTCATTACATTTAACAAAAAAACTAAAAAAGATGAAAAATAGCATCCTCAAAATTGCCTTTTCGGGTTTTATAACCTTGATTATAACGGCTACTTTTTCGTGTCATTCTGATATTGATGAGCGCAACGAAATGTTTCCACAACTAAATCCAACGAATATTGATGAAACTGCCGGAGGATGGAAAACTTTGCTTCTAACAACTCCAGATGAAATGAGTCTTGATGCGCCAGGACTCACCACAGTGCCTGCATACACGCGTGAAATAAACGAAATCAAAAGTTATCAAGCTTCTTTGACAAAGCAGCAGGAAAAAATTATTGCTTATTGGAGTGTTGGAGGTGTGCTACGTTGGAACGAAATTATGCGCACTTTGGTAGCCAAGCATAATGTGCCGCCATATCAAAATGAAGACGGCACCTATCCTGCGCCATCTGGAGCAAATCCGTTTGATTATCCACAATTTCCGTTTTCTAATCCTCCGTTTTCTGCTCGAGCGTATGCCTATATCAGTGCTGCGCAATATGATGCGATGGTAGCAACTTGGTATTATAAAAAATTGTACAACCGCCCTGCGCCTTATATGGTTGATACCAATTTGACGGTTTTGGTACCAAAAAGTACTCTTGGGGCCTATCCGTGTGAAGATGCCGTTATGGCGGGCGTGACGGTCGAAATGATGAAATTGTTGTTTCCAACCGAGATTGCTTTTATCCAAGAAAAGGCAGATGAACAAAAATTGTTCAAGATATTATCTGGAGCCAATGTGCGAAGTGATGTTGATGCGGGTGTAGCTTTGGGTCGCAAGATAGCGGCCAAATTTATTGCTCGTGCTGCTTCTGACGGGGCTGGTGCTGCGATAGGAAATGCAACAATATGGGCGCAGTTTGAAACTGATGCCCTAGCCAAAGGCGAAACACCGTGGCGGTCATTAGAACTTCCTGTTCGACCACCGATGTTGCCGCTTTTTGGTAAAGTAAAATCGTTTTTGATGTCTGCGAATGATGTTTTAATCAACCGCCCTTTGGCACCGCCTTCTACGATATCTCCATTATTTGCAACCGAGTTGGCCGAAGTTAAAAATTTTAGCGAGAACAGCAGTCGCGAGAATCAAAGAATCGTAAGTTTTTGGGCTGATGGTGTTGGCACTTATACGCCTCCCGGACATTGGAATGCGATAGCAACAGAGGCATTTGTGGCTCAGAATTATAGCGAAGTGCGTTGGGCGCGAAACATGGCTTTGCTAAATTTGTCTATGATGGATGCGGCTATAAGTTGTTGGGATGCCAAATATGCTTATTTTAATCCACGCCCAAGCCAGGTAGATCCGTCCATAAAAACATCGACTGGAGTACCCAATTTTCCGGCGTATGTATCTGGCCATTCTACTTTTAGTGCGGCGGCCGCAACGGTTTTGGGCCATTTTATTCCAGCAAGAAATGCAGATTTTGAAGCAATGGCAAAAGAGGCTTCTGATTCTAGATTGATGGGAGCAATTCATTATCGAAGTGATTGCGAAAAAGGACTCGAATTGGGCAAAAAAGTGGCTGCATTTGCAATAGCAAGGGCTGCTACAGATGGTGCCGAATAATATTTTATTTTAATTTTTTGAAAAAAAGAGGGCTTTATGCCGTCTTTTTTTTTGCTAAAATGTTAATATTTTAAACTTAAATATGGGATAAAACAGAAAAAAACAGGTAAAAAACCAACGCGATAGTTCATAATAGCTTGTTTTTTTTATATTTTTACAAAAAAATTAACATGAAAAATCTATACCACCATTCTGATTATCAAGAAATTATAAGCCGTTTGGAAAATCTAAAATTCACTTCCGAAAGAAAATGGGGCAAAATGACAGTTTCTCAAATGTTGGTTCATTGTCAAAAGCCAATGGAAGTTGCGGAGCAAAAATTGGTCGTAAAACGCAATCTTATTAGCCTGTTGTTTGGCAAAATGATGAAGAACAAACTGATTGTGAAAGGATTGGATTTTGATAAAAATTTGCCTACCGCCAAAGAATTTATTGTAGCAGCTGATTGTGATTTCGAAATCGAACGCAAAAAACTACTAAATATGATTCACGCATTTTATAATAGTGGGCCTTCTGCCATCAAAACATACATGCATCCTTTTTTTGGAAAAATGAGTCCTTCAGAATGGGGATTGCTTTTCTATAAACATTTAGACCATCATTTGTTGCAATTTGGTGGGTAGAAAGGTTTTTTAGTTGATTTATTTTTGAATTTGGGGCAAAAAATTAAGGCAATGAGTATCTTTGCTAAAAAAAGCATGTCTAAATTTTATAAATTAAAAATCAAAGAAGTCAAACGCGAAACAGCAACTGCGGTATCAGTACTTTTTAATGTGCCAACCGAGTTACAAGAAAATTATCGTTTTGTAGCAGGTCAATATGTAAATCTAAAACTCACTCTTGATGGCGTCGAAATCAGACGTGCCTATTCAATTTGTGCTTCGCCAGAAAGTGGTGATTTGCGAATTGCCATAAAAGCCGTAAAAAGTGGCCTATTTTCAAAGTTTGCCAATAGCAATCTTAAAGCCGGTGACACTATTGAGGTGGGTAGTCCAGAAGGAAAATTTGTTTTTGAGCCACAAATAGACCGTCAAAAAAACTATATTGGTTTTGCGGCGGGTAGTGGTATTACGCCTGTTATTTCGATAATCAAAACCGTTTTGAAAATGGAAACCAAAAGTAGTTTTGTATTGGTTTATGGCAACAAATCGATAGAAACTGCCCTGTTTTATGACGAAATTCGTGATTTGCAGCAACAATTTACAGGTCGGTTTTTGGTTCATTATGTTTTTAGCGAAGCAAAAGTTGAGGGCGAATTATTTGGTAGAATCGAAACAGCCACTGTAAATTACGTGTTCAATAAACACAAAGAAATAAATTTTGACAAGAGCTTTTTATGCGGGCCAGAGGCCATGATATCGACAGTATCTGCGATATTGAAAGGCAAAAATATAGCAGAAAAAGATATTAAATTTGAGCTTTTTTCTACCGCAACATCTCAAATTGTGCCTGCTAATTTGGAAAACGGTCACGCTAAAATCACGATTTTGGTTGACGGGGAAAGTACCATTTTTGAAATGTCAAAAAAACAAACGGTGCTTGAAGCTGCCCTCAAACAAGGTTTGGACGCCCCGTATTCTTGCCAAGGAGGCATTTGTAGCAGCTGTTTGGCTCGTGTTACCGAAGGTACAGTCGAGATGAAAAAAAATTCGATTTTGACAGACTCAGAGATTGCCGAAGGGTTGATTTTGACTTGTCAAGCGGTGCCAACATCGTCGGTATTAGCCGTTGATTATGACGACGTTTAGATTTAAAAACAATAAAAATTGATTTAATGCCATTTTTTAAAACCATCGTTATAAATCCGTTTATGCAAATTCATATCTGGAAAATAACCGAAGATTTTGACGATTTGATCGATCAAACACAATTAAGTGATTTGAGTTTGCTACGCCTCAATAATCTAAAAACCAATAACCACCAACTCGGTTTTTTGAGCGTCAGATTGTTGTTGCAGCAGATTGGGTATTCTGATTTTGATTTGGAATATGACCCCAACGGAAAGCCTTTTTTAAAAAAAAATCAGCATATTTCAATTTCTCACTCGTTTGGTTTTTCAGTCATAATAATTTCAAATAAAAATGTTGGTATTGATATTGAGCTAGTTAGAAATAAAATTATCGAAATATCAGAAAAATTTTGTGGTTATGAGTATGGTTTTTTGGATCAAAAAGACACCGATTATGCTGAAAAACTTACTGTAATTTGGGGAGCAAAAGAAGCTGTTTTTAAATTAAAAAATCAAAGAGGATTAAGTTTTAAAAACCATATTCAGGTGCAACCATTTGAACTTTTCAAAAAACAGCTCGAAATGATCGTAATTACAAATGAGTTGAAAGAAAATTATACTGCTTTTTTTGAAAAAATAGAAAATTACATTCTTGTATTTACTTTTAATAACCATTAAGATTCAGCTTTTTTTTTAAAAAAAATCGTTCCTTTTTTAGGTTAAAAAAAATAAGAATTACTACTTTTGAACAAAACAAAAAACAAATATGAAAGGAGTACTGCTCGTAAATCTGGGTTCGCCAGAAAGCCCCACCGCCAAAGACGTTAAGCCCTATTTGGACGAATTTTTGATGGACAAATATGTGATTGATGTACCGTTTTTGTTGCGCGCACTTTTGGTTCGAGGGATTATTTTGCAAACAAGACCAAAAAAATCTGCTGCAGCGTATGCTAAAATTTGGTGGAAAGAGGGTTCTCCGCTAATCGTCCTGTCAAAACGGATGCACAAAAAAGTGCAATCTTTGACCTCACTTCCCGTTGCTTTAGCGATGCGATATGGAACAATAACAATCAAAAAAGGATTAGAAGAATTGCGAAGCAAGGGCGTTACAGAGGTATTGCTTTTTCCGCTATATCCACAGCACGCTATGGCATCTACGACCACAATTTTGGTTTTGGCAGAAGAATTACGGCTAAAATTTTTTCCAGAAATGAGTTTTACCACGGTTCCTGCATTTTATAACAAACCTGATTATATCAAAGTTTTGGCAGAAAATATTCAAAAACAGTTGACAGGGTTTGATTATGACCATCTTTTATTTTCGTATCACGGCATCCCAAAACGACACGTTCGTAAAACTGATGTTACACAGTCGCATTGCAAAATAGACAATATTTGTTGTAGTCTGCCATCCTCTGCACACGAGTTTTGCTACCGACACCAATGCTATGAAACTACCAAAAAAGTAGCTGAATATCTTCAAATTCCACCTGAAAAGTATAGCCAAACTTTTCAATCAAGATTGGCAGGAGATAAGTGGCTCACACCTTATACAGATGTGGAAATCAACAAAATGCCACAACGAGGGATCAAAAATCTGGCTGTAGTTACGCCTGCTTTTGTGTCTGATTGTTTGGAAACGCTAGAAGAAATCGCAATGGAAGCCAACCATCAATTTAAAGAAAATGGCGGCGAAAACTTTTTTGCTGTTCCTTGCTTGAATGATGACCCAAATTGGTGTTCTGTGGTGGCAGATTGGATTCATGATTTTGAAATTTCTGACGCAAAAATAGCGGTTAATAGGAATTAATACAGCAATAATTTATATGTATAATTATATCAAAGCCCTACATCTTATTTTTGTAATCACTTGGTTTTCTGGACTTTTTTATATCGTTCGGTTGTTTGTATATCAAATAGAAGCAACACAAAAACCAATGTTGGAACAGCAAATTTTGAAAAAACAATTCCAATTGATGGCATATAGATTGTGGTATATAATCACTTGGCCATCAGCGTTATTGGCTAGTTTATTTGCGTTTTGCTTGTTGTATCTCAACCCAAACTTGATATATCTGGATTATATGCAGGTCAAATTTGGATTTGTAATTTTGTTGTATGCCTATCATTTCAAATGTCATAAAATATTCGTTGGGTTACAAAAGGACAGTTGTAATTACACTGCAAATTTCATGCGGATTTGGAACGAGGGTGCAACAATTATTTTGTTTTCGATTGTGTTTTTGATTATTGTAAAAAACGCTATCAATTGGATTTATGGAACATTTGGTTTGGTTTTATTTTCGATAATCATAATGCTTGGTTTTCAATTTTATAAAAAAATCCGACACAAAAATAAATCATAAAATGCTTAAAGCTATCAAAATAAAACGGGTTTCATTGCGCACAAGAATTTTCTTGTCGATGATACTTTTAACAATGATTGCCTCATTTTTGATAGCTTTAATTTCAATTTATCAATTCAAAAAGGAAGCCAAAAACTACCATCAAGAACGAATTGAACGAAAAGAAAATGCTATTAAAGAGCATATAAACTATATTTTGTCAACCACTACTTATCCGTTATCTACAGAGAATTTGCGGTTAATTTTTAAAGACAAAATACATGAATTGGCAGATATACATTCGCTACAAATTAATATTTATAGTTTGAAAGGGCGGCTGTTAAAATCTTCAAAAGCTTCATTTTCAATAGATACACCTGCGCCTCCCATTGAAATTGGAATTTTAAAAATGATACAATCTTCTATTGACAAACGATATGTTGACATCAAAACCATAGACGAAAAAAAATACCGATCCTCGTTTAGCGAGATAAAAGATTTGAAGTTCAAGCCTTTGGGGATTTTAAATTTGCCCTATATAGAAGACGATGGTTTTTATGATCGTGAGTTGCAACAGTTTTTGATCCATTTGGGTCAGGTTTATGCATTTATGTTGCTGATTGCATTTGGATTGGCTTATTTTTTGGCGAGTTATGTTACTCAATCTTTGAAAGCCATTTCAGACAAAATTTTGGAAATTAATTTGAATCAAAAAAACGAAAAAATAGAGCTTGACGATAGTAACCGTGAGGTAAGTTTGTTGATAAATGCTTACAACGGTATGGTTGATGCGCTAGAAGAAAGCGCAGTCAAACTGGCGCAAAGCGAGCGAGAGCAAGCCTGGCGCGATATGGCAAAGCAGGTTGCCCACGAAATCAAAAACCCACTTACGCCAATGCGCTTGACTGTACAGAGTTTTCATCAAAAATTTGATCCGAATTCTCCCGATGTTAAGCAAAAAATGAAAGACTATTCTGAAACTTTGATCCAACAAATAGATACTATGAGTGCAGTAGCATCGGCTTTTTCCAATTTTGCATCTATGCCTGCACAGCAAAACGAGACTTTAAATGTTGTAGGTATTGTAGAGTTGGCGTTAGATATTTTTAATGAAGATTATATCAAATTTCAAAGTGAAGAAACCGAAATTATTACCAAAATAGACCGCACTCAATTGATAAGAATCATTACAAACTTGGTCAAAAATGCAATTCAAGCATTGCCAGAAAATCAACCAAACAAATCTATCGTGGTGGTCGTAAAAAGGCGGAAAGAATTTGTTCTTATCAAAGTTATAGATAACGGAATTGGTGTCGAAATTGAGAATAGAGAACGTATATTCGAACCCAAATTCACAACCAAAACAAGCGGAATGGGTCTTGGGTTGGGTATAATAAAAAACATTATCGAAAACTATCATGGCACCATTTCATTTGAATCACAAATCAAAAAAGGGACTATCTTTACAGTCTCACTTCCATTAATTAAAACAACCAACTAAAATGAACTTTGACAATATTTTGCTCGCAAAAGCCAATAATGTGGCAACGATCACTATCAACAGGCCTACAAAACTGAACGCACTAAATAAAGCAACAATTTTTGAATTGAATACGTGTTTGCAAAATCTACAGTCAGATTTAGAAATTCGAGTCGTTTTGATTACTGGTTCTGGCGAAAAAGCCTTTGTCGCAGGCGCTGATATTGCCGAATTTGCTCACTTTTCTGGACCAGAAGGAGCACAATTAGCTGCACAAGGACAAGCTGTTTTGTTCGACTTTATAGAAAATTTTCCAAAGCCTATTATCGCTGCCATCAATGGATTTGCACTCGGTGGCGGACTTGAGCTTGCTATGGCTTGTCATTTTCGGGTGGCTTCAGATAACGCCAAAATGGGTTTGCCAGAAACCTCGCTTGGGCTGATTCCGGGTTATGGTGGCACACAAAGACTCCCACAGTTGGTGGGAAAAGGCAGGGCTATGGAAATGATTATGACGGCCGGAATGATTCTTGCTATCGACGCTTTTAGGTCAGGATTGGTAAATCACGTAGTGCCTCAAACCGAGCTTTTGAGTTTTTGTGAGCAGCTTGCGCAAAAAATTATAAAAAATGCGCCAATTGCGATTTCTCAAGCCATTAATGCAATAAATGCAAATTTTGAATTTGACAAAAATGGCTATCAAATTGAAATCGAAGCCTTTGGAAACTGTTTTGAAACTCAAGATTTTAAAGAAGGAACAACTGCATTTTTAGAAAAACGAAAAGCAGTATTTTTAGGAACCTAAAAAAACGAAGTTCATTTTTTTTAGACCGAGTTTTTTTGTTACTTTGCAATAGCATAGTCATCAAAAACTGCAATATCGTGGGATATCAAGATTCAAAATATATAAAATGAGTTTAGTAAAATTAACAATCAAGGGAATTTCTTATAGCCAAACCCAAAATGGAGCCTACGCTTTGATTTTGAACGAAGTAGATGGCGAACGAAAGTTGCCAATCGTGATTGGAGCGTTTGAGGCGCAATCCATTGCTGTTGCTATGGAAAAAGAGTTAAAACCCCATCGTCCACTTACCCACGATTTGTTCAAAAGTTTTGCAGACCGTTTTAATATAATTGTCAAGCAAGTTATCATCCACAAGTTGGTTGATGGCGTTTTTTATTCAAGTATTATTTGCGAACGTGACAAAATAGAAGAGATTGTTGATGCCCGCACTTCTGATGCAATTGCTTTGGCTTTGCGTTTTTCGGCACCTATTTTTACTTACAAAAATATTTTGGAAAAGGCGGGTGTTTTTTTAAAAATAAACCCAATTGGCTTTTCCAACCCCAACATAGCACCTGAAACAGCTGGAAATTCAGTTGAAAACCAAACCAATTTAGAACCAAACCAATCTCAATTCGCTAAAAATGATTTGACAGAATTGCTAGTTTTTTTAGAAAAAGCAGTTCAGGAGGAGGATTATGAAAAGGCTGCGCTCTTGCGTGACGAAATTTCAAAGCGCTAATAATGTCTTTTTTATAAAAAAAAATGAAACAATATATAGATTTAGTCCAACACGTTTTACAAAACGGTACGCAAAAAGGAGATCGAACTGGCACGGGGACAAAAAGTGTATTTGGTTATCAAATGAGATTTGATTTGGCTGAAGGTTTTCCGATGGTAACTACCAAAAAGCTACACCTTAAATCAATTGTACACGAGTTGCTTTGGTTTTTAAAAGGTGATACCAATATAGCTTATTTACAAGAAAATGGGGTTAAAATTTGGGATGCCTGGGCAAACGAAAATGGAGATTTGGGACCTGTTTATGGGTATCAATGGCGCAATTGGAATTCGCAAGAGATAGATCAAATCCAAGAAGTAATCGAGATGCTTAAAACAAATCCAAATAGCAGACGAATGTTGATTTCTGCATGGAATCCCGGAGTTTTGCCAGATACAAACTTATCTTTTTCAGAAAATGTTGCCAACGGAAAGGTAGCTTTGCCGCCTTGTCACGCTTTTTTTCAGTTTTATGTTTCGGCAGCAAATGCTGGTCAAAAAGCCAAATTATCATGCCAATTGTATCAAAGAAGTGCTGACATATTTTTGGGTGTGCCATTTAATATTGCCTCTTATGCCCTTTTGACGATGATGATTGCACAGGTTTGCGATCTAGGAGTGGGGGAGTTTATTCATACTTTTGGAGACGCCCATATTTATAACAATCATTTCGAACAATTAGAATTACAACTTTTGAGAGATCCAAAACCACTACCAAAAATGATTTTGAATCCTGCTATTAAAAACATTTTTGATTTTACTTTTGATGATTTTACACTCCAAGATTATGAGCCGCATCCAGCGATCAAAGGCAGTGTTGCCGTTTGATAACAAAATTTGTATTAAATTAAAAATCCCGATTGCTCGGGATTTTTTTTATTTCAATTTCTTTTTGATGGCAACTTCGTGAAAGGCTTCTATCACATCGCGCTCTTCTATATCATTAAAGTTTTTAATTTGAATACCACAATCGTATCCTTTTAAAACTTCTCTAACATCATCTTTAAATCGCTTGAGTGCCAGAAGTTCTCCTGTAAATACGACAACGCCTTCTCTGATAATTCTGATTTTGGCATTTCGCGAAATTTTGCCATCCATAACCATACTTCCTGCAATAGATCCAATTTTTGAAATTTTGAAAATCTCTCTAATTTCGGCGGTTCCAAGCACTTCTTCTTTCATTTCTGGTGCCAACATTCCTTCCATCGCATCTTTTAGGTCGTCTATCGCGGCATAAATTATAGAATAATAGCGAATATCAATTTCTTCTTTATCAGCCAATTGTCTGGCATTTCCGGCTGGTCGAACGTTAAATCCAATAATAATTGCGTCTGATGCAGATGCCAACATCACATCGGTTTCTGTAATGGCTCCAACGCCTTTGTGGATAATATTAATTTGAATTTCTGGTGTAGAAAGTTTTGAGAACGAGTCTGACAAAGCTTCTACCGATCCATCAACATCTCCTTTTAGGATGATATTTAATTCTTTAAACTGTCCTAATGCAATTCTTCGACCAATTTCGTCAAGCGTTATATGTCTTTGAACTCGCACGGATTGTTCTCGCATCAATTGTGTCCTTTTTGCTGCGATAGCTTTGGCCTCTCTTTCGTCTGCAAAAATATTAAATTTGTCTCCAGCGGTTGCGGCTCCGTCTAATCCAAGCACAGATACTGGTGTAGATGGTCCAGCTTCTTTTACTACGTGGCCTCGCTCGTCGTGCATGGCTTTTATTTTTCCGTGGTGCTTTCCAGCAAGCATATAATCTCCTACTTTTAGCGTTCCGTTTTGCACCAAAATCGTAGAGACATATCCTTTTCCTTTGTCCAAAAATGCTTCTACAACTGTGCCTGAGGCTACTCTGTTTGGATTTGCTTTGAGCTCCAAAATTTCGGCTTCAAGCAAAACCTTCTCTAACAAATCTTTCACGCCTGTACCTGCTTTTGCAGATATGTCATGTGATTGTATTTTTCCGCCCCAATCTTCTACCAAAAGATTCATTCCTGCCAATCTTTCTTTAATTTTTTCTGGATTTGAGTTGGGTTTGTCAATTTTATTGATGGCAAAAATAATAGGCACATTAGCTGCTTGTGCGTGGCTAATGGCTTCTTTGGTTTGTGGCATGATGTCGTCATCTGCTGCTATCACAATGATGGCAATATCTGTAACTTGTGCGCCACGGGCTCTCATCGCCGTAAAGGCTTCGTGACCAGGTGTATCTAAAAATGCAATTTTTTGCCCTCCCTCTAATGTAACTCCGTAAGCTCCAATGTGTTGTGTTATACCGCCAGACTCACCAGCAATCACGTTTTCATTTCTTATATAATCCAAAAGTGATGTTTTTCCGTGATCTACGTGCCCCATTACTGTTACGATAGGTGCTCTAAAAAGCAGATCTTCTTCTAAATCTTGTTCGGCATTTATGGCATCTTCGAGTTCTGTGGTTATAAATTCTACTTCAAAACCAAACTCGTCTGCTACAATGGTTAATGTTTCTGCGTCCAAACGTTGGTTCATCGTCACCATTATCCCCAAAGACATACAGGTTCCAATTACTTTTGTGATTGGCACATCCATCATCGTTGCGACTTCACCTACGGTTACAAATTCTGTAACTTTGATGGTTTTGCTGCCTTCGTCTATAGCTCTTTGCTCGTCGTCAGATTTTTGTCGGTGGGTGTCTCTTTTGTCTCGTCGGTATTTTGCTGCTTTAGATTTACTTCCTTTTCCTTGCAGTTTTTCGAGTGTTTCTCGAATTTGATTTTTCACTTCCTCTTCTGTAGGCTCTACTTTGGCAGTAATTGCGGGTCTTGCCCCTTTTACAAATCCGGGTCTAGCACCAGCTTTATTGGCTGCAAAACCGCCTCCTGTATTTGGAGTGATTTTGTTTGGGTTTATTGCACCGGGCACTCCTGGAGTAGCTGGTGGGCGAGGCGCTCCTGGTTTTGGAGCAATTCTTTTTCGTTTGTTTTTATTGGCATTATTGGCAGCAGCTCCTGGGTTTGCTCCTGGTTTATTTGGAGTAATTTTTGGAGTTTCTGATTTCTTTTTTGGTTTGTTAAATTGAGCCAAATCAATGGTTTGCCCAGTAAAAGTGGCTCCTGTGAGTTGCACATATTGGGTTACTACTTCGGCAGGTGCTTCAACGGTGTTTTCTGTTTCTGCTTTTGGTTTTTCAACAATTGTTGGAGATTGTGCCGGACTTTTTGTAGCTTTCTTTACCAGAATTTCTTTTGCAGGTTTTGTAACTTCTGGTTTTATTGTTGCTTCTGAAATGTCTGGTTTTTGAATTTCAGCTTTTGGGAGTGCTACTGTTTTTGGTTCATTTGCTGCTGGAGTTGGCGCTGGAATAACAATAGGAGTTGGCGCTTTTTGTGGGTTCAAATCTATAGTGCCCACTTGTTTTGGTGCTTGTACTATAGATCTAGCCTTGATGATTTCTTGCGTGCGCAAGCGATCTTCTTCTGCTTTTTTCTTTTCTTCATCAATCTTTTCGCGTTCAAGACGTAAGGCTTCTTTTTCTTTGCGTTTTTCTTCGCCTACTTCTTTAGAGGCATCTTTATTGCCCTTGTCGCCCGCAAATTGGCTTTGAAGAATTTTGTATTCATTTTCAGATATTTTGGCGTTTGGATTATTTGATTCCACAACGATGCCTTTATCTTTTAGATAATCGACAGCCCTATCTAACGAAATATTTAATTCCCTTAAAACCTTGTTTATTCTTAAAATTCTCTCTTCAGACATATAACCTTTTTATTATTTTTTTGCCGATTTTTGGTTTGCTCACCATAAAATTTTGGACTTTGATTTTATAACCTGCTTTATACGTTAAACTCGTCTTTTAATATGCGCATCACATCCAAAATTGTTTCTTCCTCTAGGTCGGTACGTCTTGCTAAGTCTGCCACATCCTGTTTGAGAATACTTCGGGCCGTGTCTAGTCCAATTTTTGCAAACTCCTCTATAACCCAAGCTTCGATTTCATCTGAAAATTCGGTCAATTCTACATCATCTTCTTCATCCTGAATCACACCCTCTCTTATTACATCGAGCTCATATCCAGTAAGTTGACTTGCTAATTTTATGTTGTGTCCACTTCTACCAATAGCTTTTGAAACTTCTTCGAGTTTCAAAAAAACTTCGGCTCTCTTGGTTTCTTCATTTATTTTAATAGAAGATACTTTTGCAGGGCTCAAAGCACGTGTAATATACAATTGATTATTTGTAGTGTAGTTGATTACATCTATATTTTCGTTACCCAATTCTCTAACTATACCGTGAATTCGAGTTCCTTTCATTCCAACACAAGCACCTACAGGATCTATACGATCGTCATAGGTTTCTACGGCAACTTTTGCTTTTTCGCCCGGAATTCGTACTACATTTTTTACTATAATCAAGCCATCAAAAACTTCTGGAATTTCTTGTTCAAATAACTTTTCCAAAAATTTTTCAGAGGTACGAGACATCATAATTTGTGGTTTGTTACCTTTTAGCTCAACGCTCTCGATAATTCCTCGAACATTGTCTCCTTTTCTAAAAAAGTCTGAAGGAATTTGTTTCTCTTTTGGCAAAACAATTTCGTTTCCATCATCGTCTATCAAAATCACAACTCGGGGTCGAACGTGGTGCACTTCGGCAGTATAAATTTCGCCAACTAAATCTTTAAATTGCTTATAAAGATTGGTATTGTCGTGTTCGTGAATTTTTGAAATCAAGTTTTGTCGCAAAGCCAATATGGCTCTTCTCCCCAAATCTATAAGCTTTACTTCTTCTGAAACTTCTTCGCCAATTTCAAAATCGGGTTCAATTTTTCGGGCTTCTGTAAGTGTAATTTCTTCGTTTTCAAGGTCCAAATCGTCATCTGCCACAATCACTCGACGGCGCCAAATTTCCATATCGCCTTTGTCTGGATTGATGATAATATCAAAATTATCGTCTGATCCAAACTTCTTTTTCAATGCATTTCTAAATACATCTTCTAAAATCGCCATAAGCGTTACACGATCGATGAGCTTGTCGTCTTTAAACTCTGAAAATGAATCGATTAATGCTAAATTTTCCATGCCAACTTTCTAATTAAAATGTTACTGTAACAATTGCTTCTACTATGTCTGAATAAGGAATTTCTTGTCTTTTTTGAACTGTTTCTTTTCCTTTTCCAATTTTTTTTGGTTCTCGTGCTTCCCAAGTCAAAATTATTTGTTCTTCGGTTGCATTTTCTAATGTTGCTTCGATAGTGGTGTTTGCCAATTTTACAACCAACGTTCTACCAACATTCTTCTTGTATTGCCGAACCATTGTTAGGGGTGATCCCACGCCAACGGAGGCAACTTCTAAAGAAAAATCTTGCTCTTCACGGTCTAAATTGTGCTCTATTGATCGACTTATGTCGATACAATCTTGCAAAACGACGCCGTTGTCGCCATCCAAGCTTACGATTATCTTGAACGCATCTGTTATTGTCAAATCTGTCAAAAAAACACTCGGTTTTTCGATCAATCCTTCCTGCAACAAATTTAATACTTTTTCTTTAAATGTCATATTTTTTATAAAAAGAGGGAAGCACTGCTTCCCTCATTATCTATTTTTAAGAAATAACGTTGCAAATATAGTCTTTTTTTTGTTAATCAAAATTTTTGTTCCTGTTTTTATATGACCTTGCTGCTTTTATTTTGGCTAAATACCTGATTGTTAGTATTTTATATTTATTTATTTTTTAAGTACAAATCATTAAAAATCAACAAGTTAGCCCTTTTAGGGTTTTTTAATCTTGTACTATAAAGTCTTTTGAATCTTCTTTTTGAAATTCGGGTTGTATATTGGTATGGTTGATTTGAAATTTTTCGAGCAATACCGCTTCCACTTTTTCGAGTAATTGGTTAAACTCGCTCATTTTGATGTCATTGGCACAATCAAGATGCGCTTCAAGATGCAGCTCGTGATCGTTGAGATGCCATACATGAATGTGGTGCAGTTTGCCAACTCCGTCAATTTTGTGAATTTCGGTTATAATTTGATTAATATCAAGTTGAGATGGCGTAAAAAGCATCAGCATTTGTGTTGACTCTTTGAGCAAATCATATCCAATGAATATCAAATATACAGCAATTGCAAAGGTCAAAACACTATCTATCCAATAAATTTGAAAATAATGCATCAAAAGACCACCTACCAAAACCGCAAAAGATGCCATCATATCAGTAAACAAATGGATGTAGGCAGACTTCATATTCAAATTATGATTTGCATCTTTTTTTAAGATAAAGGCAGAAATGCCATTTGCAATAATGCCCAACAATGAAAGCCAAATCACGATATTTGATTGAATTTTTTCGGGATTAGAAAACCGATAAAAAGCTTCAAAAATAAGATAAACAGCCACAACCATAAGCGTAACGGCATTTACAAAAGCCGCCAAAATTTCGGCTCGTTTGTAGCCAAATGTTTGACCTATTGAAGCTTCTTTTTTAGATAATCGATTGGCTACCCAACTAAATATTAATGCTAAAACATCCGAAAAATTGTGCAACGCATCAGATATTAAAGCCAAACTGCCCGAGAGCAATCCGCCAATGATTTGTGCCATCGTAATAACGACATTTAAAATTATAGAAACAAGCAAGTTTTTGCCCGAGGATTGATGTTGGTGTGGCATTTGTTTAAATTAATTACAAAAAATTAGCAACTTTTTTGATCGTTTTTTATAATTTTATTCACCCGTGTAGCGTGACGACCGCCCTCAAAATTGGTTTTCAAAAATGCAATAACCATTTCTACAGCCTGAGCTATCGAGGTAAATCGTGCCGGAATACTTATCACATTGGCATCATTGTGTTGTCTTGCCAAAACAGCAATTTCTTGTGTCCAGCATAGTGCAGCTCTCAAATTTTGATGTTTGTTGACGGTCATCGCAATGCCGTTGCCGCTACCGCAAATCACGATGCCAAACGTTGCCTCGCCTTTTGAAACGGCGGTGGCAACAAGATGTCCAAAATCTGGATAATCAACACTGTCAAAAGTATCGGTTCCAAAATTTTGCACTTCATGTCCATTTGACAATAGCATCGCTACAATGGCATTTTTATATTCTGGTCCTGCATGGTCGTTTCCGATGGCAATTTTCATAATCGATTGTTTTTTTTATCTTTACAAAATTAATCAATGTTGTTGTACTTTTTTTATAAAAAATCGAAATTATATGAAATTTTCAGGTATTATCAATCATTTTGAAAAAAACGCTTTGGCGTGGCACATTCATATTCCAATTCCTGCAGATATTTTTCAAAAAATGTTAATAGATTCGCCCAACAAACGCATTATTTGTAACCTCAATAATAGTCATGTTTTTCATTGTGCGATGCTGCCAAAAGGTGTTTTTCATTATATCTTGTTGAATACCGAAATTTGTAAAAAATTACAATTGAAGGCAAACGACTCTGTTTTGGTCGAAATTGAAGCTGATAAAACCAAATATGGAATCAATATTTCTGAAGAAATGTTGGCTGTTTTAGATAGTGATGACGTAGGCAAAATGCTTTTCGAAAAACTCAGTCCAGGTATATTAAGAAGCACGATTTATTTGCTCAATAAAGTAAAAAACCCTCAATCTCGAATCGAAAAATCATTTGTAGTTTTAGACCATCTCAAACGCAATAAGGGCGTTTTGAATTTTAAAATTTTGAATGAAGATTTTAAAAATAATACTAACAATTTGCGTTTTTAAAATACAATCTAAAAATCAGGCTAGTACGTAAATTTTTTGCCAAAAGCATAGTGCAAACTCACATTCCAATTGAAATCTTTGCCTCCTAATTCTGTTTTGAATGCTTTGTTCATCATTGTAGAAACTGAAAACGGACTTTTTGAATTTGAAATGGTCAAACCCGATGCAAAATAGGTGCCCACATTGTGATCTGATCTCAAATAAAATAATTGTGGGTTGAATCGCATTTCAAAATTGGAACCCAAATTCAAATTAGAAAAATTGGCATTCAAGGATAAAAATGCGGTGTCTTGTGGACCAGCAATTTGTAATCCTTTTGCGAAAAGCGAATACAATCCGATGCTACATTTTTTGTTAATAATATAGGTTTGAATCATTTCTAAAGGCAAAAACCTTTGTCCAACCAATACTTCTTCTTCTTGTCCGTTGTTAATTTCAACGATGGTTCTAAAGGCAATAGCGGGCAAATGTGCACCTACAATTAATTTGAATTTGTTGTAATCCAACATTTTGTACCGCCAAATAAACACAAACGACCATGGCTTTCCAGCCAATGAATACCGAATTTCTGGATCAAAGCTATATCTTTTTCCGGCAATAGAAAATGTAGCAACTCCAGCGGGTTTTCCTAATGTAAAAGTTGGTATTGCCGAAAAACCATTGTTGGTGATACTAATATTACTTCTAAAATGTATGGTGTCTTTGATATTTTCATTTTTTTGTCCAAAGCCAAAAACTGCCGCAAAAAGCGATGATATGATGATGCAGTTTTTTAAAAATTGTTTCAATTGTTATATTTTTTGCAAATAAACAAGAAAAATTAGAATTGAATATATTAATTTCAAAAAAAAAGGCGAAACACAGCTGTTTCGCCTTTTTTTGATTCAAACGAGATTATTTAAACAATAAAACTCCCGATGCAACAATATCTGTAACATATCGTTTTTCGCCATTTTTGTCGTCATAAGTACGGTATGTCAACTTGGCTTCAACGCCAATTTCTTTGCCTTTTACGACATATTTTTCGATAATCTCGGCAGTTTTGCCCCATGCTGTGATGCGGTGCCATTGGGTTTCTTCGATTTTCTCGCCCTTGTCTGTCGTATAAAAATCGTTTGTGGCCAGTGTAACGGTGGCTACTTTTTTACCGTTTTCTAATGTTTTAATCTCTGGATCGTTTCCTACGTGTCCAATCAATTGTACTCTGTTTTTCATTGCATTCATGGCGTATAATATTTTAAAGGTTTTATAAATGTTGGTTCGACTATCAAATCAACGGTGCAAAGATGTGACTGCTGCAAAATCTTTGTCGGTTAAAAAACATTTAATTTCGTTTGTAGTTGTTTGCAAACGTTTGTTGTCGATTATTTATTCGTAAATATTAGAATATCAGGTGTTTATCAATAATAAAATTATTTTAATTTTGACAATAAAACCAAAGGTTTAAGAGCTTCTGTATGCAATCGGGTGGGTTTGCTTTTTGCTTGGCCCCAAAAATAGTCTTGCATATATTCTTAAAACGGCTAGTTCGAATATCACAAAACTGATAGAAATACAGATTAATAGAAAATAGTTATCGTGATGATTGTAACTGAAAACCAACCAGTTATCAATGTGTTAATAATCGAACCTAGGTTTGAAACAACGAAAACCTACTAAATGAAATATATAGTAATGACTTCGGCAGTGCTCTTTCTGGGTTTTCGCTTGGGTTTATCGCCATTATCAAAGGTTGTGTTGTTTTTTCAAAATTTTTGCAAAACTCATCTGAAAAACAAAACAATTCAGTAATTTTATCGAAGCAAATCATAAGGTAAAATGTTAGTTAAACATTTATTTTTCAACACTTTAAATAAACTAACTTTTGTTTTTTTATGCAAATATATCGGTGATTTTTTTACTTAGTTTATTAATCGAACTCAGGTTCTCAAGGCTCTAAGGCCCTTGACTATGTATAATTATGCTATCTAAAACCGCATCATTTATCCTACCAACGCTGTGCAGCGCCCTAATATCTGTAAGCGGGAGTGTAGCTTGATACCCAAACATTTTTGAGGCTTTGAAAATGGCATTATAAAATTTCATCTCCTGAAAAGCATGCAAAGAATTGAGGTGTATAAAATCTTTGAAGGGTGTTTTGGTTGGCAAAAAATGTTTCAATTCGAGTAATAAATAGCTCTCATCGAAGGCGGTTTTAATATTTTCATGGTACTACCTTCTAAAATCTGAAAGGGAAAAATTTGGATTTTGTTCGTCGTTTAAAAACATTAATTTTTTATGAAATTCAACTTTGCCAGTCTTTATATTGTGCATCGCACCAACTATTCCAATATCGCCTTTTACAAGCATTTGCTCCAATAGATTGCTACGTTCTATAATTTGTTCGACACTTCGGCTCATATTTATTTGAGCTACATTTTCAACAAAAACCTTGTTGGAGGAGGTTCTGTTTTTGAGAGATGTTTTTTCTTGATACACTGCGGGCTGAATTTTTGACAATAACTCTGTTAAATTCCCCATTTCTACATGATCACACGCTCCCTTTATTGCGCCACAATTGGTGTGACCTAAAACTACAATTAGTTTTGTTCCAGACACTTTGCAGGCAAATTCCATGCTGCCAATGATATCGGTGTTTACTACATTTCCAGCAATTCTTACCGAAAAAATATCTCCTAAACCTTGATCAAAAATTAGTTCTGCCGATGTTCTACTATCCATACAACTTAAAATTATTGCAAATGGCCATTGTCCATCATGGGTTTCGTTGGCTTGTGCCAATAGATCTCTTTGACGTTTTAGATTTTGAACAAATCTAGCATTGCCTTCTTTTAATATTTCTAATGCTCCGCGGGGCGTAAGGCTTTCTTGGGTTTCTTTGGAATATACTTTCATAATATAATATAATTTTAATGAACAGAAATTACGTTTCGACTGTCTTCATCTGGATTGAACTCGATCATATCCAAAAAGGTTACGTCAATATTATTTTCTTTAGAAACAGTTGTGAGAAAGTCATCTATTATTTCTCTCACGTCATAATCTATAAATTTTGAGTGGGACGCATCTAAAACAACTTTTGTGTTGGCAGGAATTTCGTTAAGCACTTCTTTTACGCCAGCTTTGTTTAAAAAAGTAACTTCCTCGGAGAGTTTAATAATAATGGTATCGCCAAAACGGTGCTCTTTTTTTTGAAAACTATATACATTTTTGTAATTACTTTTGAGTATATAAAAAACACTTATCGCTAATCCGATGATAACTCCTAATAATAAATCTGTGAAAACGATGGCTAAAATGGTAGCTACAAATGGAATAAATTGATTTAGTCCTTTGCTGAACATATCTTTAAACAACGAGATTTTTGCTAATTTATACCCTGTCAATATTAGAATACAGGCTAATGAGGCTAGCGGAATTAAATTCAAAAATGGGCTAAGTAGCAAAATGCTTATCAATAAAAAGACACCGTGAAATATGCTAGAAAACTTTGTTTCTGCACCAGAATTAATGTTTACTGAGCTTCTAACAATAACAGAAGTTATAGGAATACCTCCTACTAATCCTGAACAGATATTTCCAATACCTTGTGCCACCAATTCTTTATTGGGCGAAGCTTGTCGTTTGTGAGGGTCTAAATTTTCTACGGCTTCAAGATTGAGTAATGTTTCTATAGAGGCAACAATAGCGATGGTAAAAGCTACTTTCCATACCTGAAAATTTGAAATATCAGCAAAATTTGGAAAAGTCAATATAGAATTGATGCCTTCAAATTTTGGAATATTTACGAGATGTTCTGGTAGCACTTCCAAATTGGGTATAAAATTTTGAAAAACAATGTTGATAAAAATCCCCATGATTACCACAAACAGTGATGCCGGAAAAAACTTGAATTTCTTCATTGGGGTTTTGTCCCAATAAATCATAATTAGAATTGATAAAAGGGAGATGATGATTGCGCCCCACGAAAAATAGTCAAAAATATTTAGCAATTCAGAAAATGTATTTTCGCCATCTTTTTGAAAAAAAGTAAAATCGTCTTGTGCATTTTTGTCAAAACCAACGGCGTGTGGTATTTGTTTGAGAATCAAAATTACGCCTATTGCTGCCAACAATCCCTTGATTACATTTGAAGGGATATAGTTTGCAATAAAACCCCCTTTTGCGATACCGGCAACGAGCTGAAAAACCCCTGCAATAACTAAGGCTAATAAAAAGGTTTCAAATTCGCCCAACAATGTTATGGAGGACAAAACAACTGCTGCTAATCCAGCTGCAGGACCACTCACACTTGTATGAGAATCACTTATTATTCCAACTACTATGCCTCCGATTATTCCGGCTAAAACGCCTGATAATAATGGGGCACCACTTGCCAATGCAACCCCAAGACATAGCGGGAGTGCTACTAGAAACACTACTATACTTGCTGGTAAATCTTGTTTGATTTTTGGAATCATTTTTTAATTTTTGTTTTTAGATTTATTATTTTTTTTACATTTTTTTAAAATAAGTACGCTTTTTTGGATTGCTACTAATTTGATTTACAAAATAAATAGTTTTCTAAAAAATCGAATTATTCTAATTTTATTGATTGTAAGGCTGTCATAAATTCTACATATACAAAATAACCCAAAAATTAATAGAAATGCAACCTTTTTTTGCTAAAATTTTCATAAAAAACCTGGTTAATTTTAATTATTTTATTGCTTTTATAAATTCTTACTGCAACAAAACAACATCAAAAATACTACTATTTGAAGTTTATTTTGATTGTAGATTTAAAGTGTTTTTGCAAAACATTTTTAGATGCATAAAGGTCTATAATAGCCCCGATTGAGGCGGCATCCTTTTTGTTTTTTCTTTTTCAGAAAAACAAAAAGATATAGCCGAAAGCGGGACGGGTAGGGTGTAAATAGATGTTGGTGTGCTTCTAAAAAAATCAAATATTGAAGGAGTTTTCAAACGGGACACGTTGCAAAATGCTGCGGCCAAGGGTAAGTTCGTCTGCAAATTCTAATTCGTCGCCTACGGCTATGCCACGTGAGATGGTCGAGGTGATGATGTTGTAGTTTTTGATTTGTTTGTAAATATAAAAGTTGGTTGTATCGCCTTCCATGGTGGAGCTTAGGGCAAATATGAGTTCGCGGATGTTGTTGTTTTTGATTTTTTCGACTAATGTTGTGATTTTGAGTTGGCTTGGGCCTACGCCGTCTATGGGCGAGATTTTGCCACCCAAAACGTGATAAATCCCTCGAAATTGTCCTGTGTTTTCGATTGCCATAACGTCTCGAATGTCTTCGACAACGCAAATCAGGTGTTGGTCTCGGCTTTTGTTGGCACAAATTTCGCAAATTTCGATGTCGGAAATGTTGTGGCAGCTTTGACAAAATTTGATTTCTTGGCGCATCGATAAGAGTGATTGTGTCAAAAAGTGGGTTTGTTCTTGTGGCTGTTTGAGTAGGTGAAGCACTAATCGAAGTGCGGTTCGTTTGCCAATTCCGGGTAGTTGTGCCATTTCGTTGACGGCTCGTTCTAATAATTTTGACGAAAATTCCATGGCTTGAAATAATATTTTTTAGGGTTCTAAATTTTTAAAATTGCAATAATTCTAATAGAGCTGTTTCAAAACGGGCTTTTGGCAAATATTGGTCTTCTAATGCTTTGACAAACGGAATTGGGGTTTCGAGGCTGCCAATTCTCTGTACTGCTGCGTCTAAATATTGGAAACAATTTTCCATGATAAGTGCCGAAATATCGCTTGCCATACTACCAAAAATGCTATCTTCTTGAAGGATTATGGCTTTTCCTGTTTTTTTTACAGATTCAAATATGGTAGTGGTGTCCAGCGGTTGTAGCGTCCGCAAATCGATAAGGTCTGCCTCGATATGTGGGTGTTTTGCGAGTATTTCTAAAGCCCAATGTACACCGGCGCCATAGCTAATGATGCTGATGTGGTTTCCCTGACGAATATGGGCGGCTTGACCAAATGGAATGGTGTAATAATCTGTAGGAACTTCTTGATATACAGACCTATAAAGTTGTTTATGTTCAAAAAACAATACGGGATTTGGATCGTTTATGGCGGTATTCAAAAGTCCTTTTGCGTCTATCGGAAAAGCGGGATATACTACTTTTAGTCCGGGTGTTTTGGTAAACCAGGCTTCGTTTGTTTGTGAGTGAAATGGCCCTGCTTGTGTGCCGCCGCCGCAAGGCATTCTAACCACGACGTCGGCGTTTTCGAGCCATCGATAGTGTGATTTTGCCAATAAATTTACGATGGGATTGAAACCTGTTGAAACAAAATCTGCAAATTGCATTTCGACAATGGCTTTGTGCTTGTTGATAGACAATCCCATTGCTGCAGACACGATAGCGCTTTCGCAAATTGGGGTGTTTCTGACGCGGTCTTTGCCAAACTGTGCTACAAATCCATCTGTAATTTTGAAAGCACCGCCATATTCTGCTATGTCTTGCCCCATGATGACCAAGTTGGGGTGTCGTTGCATTGATTGTTGCAAACTGCTTGAAATGGCATCTATAAATCGTATTTTTTCGGTTGTCGTGTTTTGCTCAAATAGTTCAAATTTATAGGGTTTGTACACATCGTTTATTTCTTGTTGTAGGTTGGCTATAATTTCGGGCTCTTCTTGAACGAGTGCCCAATTTTGGTCTATTTCTGATTTTATTTCTGCAATATACTGTTCGTTTTCTTCTGTAGAAATTACGGCAGTGGCGAGCAAATAATTTTTAAAATTTTCTACAGGATCTTTCGCAGCCCATTGATCCATAAGTTCTTGAGGTACATATTTGGTGCCGCTTGCCTCCTCGTGTCCTCGCATTCTGAAGGTTATAAACTCTAATAAAATTGGGCGTGGATTGTGTGCCAAACTCGCTTTTAGGTCGGTTATTAGATTGAAAACTTCGAGAATATTATTGCCATCAACAATATGACTTTCTATACCATATCCAATACCTTTGTCTGCAAGATTTTGACATCTATATTGTTCGTTTGTGGGTGTCGAAAGTCCATAGCCATTGTTTTCTATCACAAAAAGTACGGGCAAATCCCATACGGCAGCAATATTTAGTGCTTCGTGAAAATCGCCTTCGGAGGTGGCGCCTTCGCCAGTAAAAACGGCGGTTATTTTATTGTTATTTTGCAATTTGTTGGCCAGCGCAATTCCGTCTGCTATACCCAATTGTGGACCAAGGTGCGAAATCATTCCGATAATATGGTATTGTTGTGTGCCAAAATGAAAACTTCGGTCTCGGCCTTTTGTAAATCCATTTGCTTTGCCTTGCCACTGCGAAAAAAGTCTGTGTAGAGGAATATTTCTAGTTGTAAAAACGCCCAAATTGCGGTGCATTGGCAGGATATATTCGTCTTGATCGAGTGCCGAGGTGATCCCTACTGCTATGGCTTCTTGCCCAATGCCTGAAAACCATTTTGAAACTTTTCCTTGCCGAATAAGAATTAGCATTTTCTCTTCGATCAACCTGGGTTTTAGCAGATTTTTGTATAGTGCTATCAGTTGTGTATTAGACCAATTTTTGCGTTCAAAATTCATTGTTGTTTTTTTGCAAAATTACAAAAAAATTAGTCCTCACACACAAATTTCTTTTTTGTGTTTTTTGTTTTCAAAGGATTATACTTGGGTTGCAAAATAGGTTCAATAAGATTAAAAAATTTATTAAAACAAAAGGGTTGGTTTGTCAAAAAAGACCAACAATTTGATTTCTATTTGGTATAAAAATTGATTTCATATAAATTTTTCAAAACATACAACTGCTGCGATTTGGTTTGTAAAATTTTAAAACAAAAAAAAGGCGAAATTACTTTCGCCTTTATTCAGATTATCACAAATTTAACCTACTTAATTTTATGATAGGTCAAATGTAAGAAGTGGTTTCTAATCTGTCAACTTTTTCTGTTAAAAAGTCAAAAAATCCGATATACTACGTTTTTTTAATAAGCACGGGCATTTTTTCCTTCATAAAAATTCATAAAAGCTCGATTTACAACACGATTGCCACCCGGAGTAGGATAATCACCTGTAAAATACCAGTCTCCCAAATTTTTTGGACATGCGATATGTAAATTTTCTACGGTTTGAAAAATAATTTTGACCTCGGCTTTGATATCCTCCGAGCTTAATAATTGTGCTATTTTGTCTGAAATTTCTTGTGGTTGAAAAGGGGCATAAATTGCGGTTACAAAATTTACAATTTCGCTATCTTTCCAGCTTTCTTGCGCCTTACAGTTGGCATAAACCTCTTCAACGATATGGTATAAATGGCGCTCTTTGAGCAATGCTAATGCCGCTCTAAATGCGACCAAACCTTCTAATTTTGCCATATCGATACCATAACAATCGGGATATCGAATTTGTGGTGCCGAGGAAACTATCACAATTGATTTTGGTTTCAATCGATCCATCATTTTGATGATACTCATTTTCAGGGTGGTACCTCGAACGATACTATCGTCTATAATCACCAGATTATCAGTAGGTTTTATTACACCATAAGTAACATCATATACGTGTGCCACCAAGTCGTCCCGACTGCTGTCTTCTGTAATAAAAGTGCGCAATTTGGCATCTTTTATGGCTACTTTTTCAGTTCTAATTTTGACGGATAATATTTCTTCCAATTTTTCTTTGGTCAATGTTTTTCGATTGTCTAGAATATATTTATTTTTTCGTTGGTTCAAAAAATCTTGCGCTGCTTCTACCATCCCATAAAACGAAGTTTCGGCCGTGTTTGGTATATAAGAAAATACGGTGTTGTCTGTGTCGTCATCGATAGCATCAAGCACTGCGGGCAGAATTAATTTTCCTAATAATTTGCGTTCTTGATAAATTTCGGCATCGCTACCGCGCGAAAAATAAATACGTTCAAAGGAGCAGGCTTTTTTTAGGGTAGGTGTCAAAATTTGTTCTTCGGTTACACTGCCATTTTTTTTGATAATCAGTGCGTTTCCGGGCTGTAGTTCTTGTATTTTTTCGAAATCAAGATTAAAAACGGTTTGAATCACAGGTCTTTCAGAGGCTACCACCACAATTTCGTCGTCTTCATAAAAATAGGCGGGTCTGATTCCGGCTGGATCTCGAAACACAAATGCGTCTCCATGCCCCAAAAGTCCTACCATTGCATAGCCTCCGTCAAGATTTTTGGATGCTTTTTTCAAAATTTTGGTAAGGTCTAATTTTTCAGCAATTATAGGAGATGCCTCTCTTTTTGTTAGCCCTTTTATTTTGCATTCGTGGTACAAATCTGTAACTTCTTCGTCCAGAAAATGACCAATTTTTTCCATAACCGTTACGGTATCGGCTTTTTCTTTTGGGTGTTGCCCAAGTTCTACTAGACTTTGAAATAGGGAATCCACATTGGTCATATTGAAATTTCCTGCCAAAATCAAATTTCGGTGCATCCAGTTGTTTTGACGCAAAAATGGGTGCACACTTTCGATACTATTTTTTCCAAAAGTACCATATCGAACGTGTCCCAAAAACAGTTCGCCAACGTATGGTATATTGGCTTTTTGAAGCGCAACATCGGCAGCATATTCTGGATGCAATGCCAGCTCTTCATTTATTCGTTCGTTTATTTGTGCAAAAACATCTTGGATGGGCTGTGCATTATTAGACCGAACGCGACTTATATAGCGTTCGCCTGGATCCACATCAAGTTTGATCGAGGCAAAACCGGCTCCATCTTGTCCACGGTTGTGCTGTTTTTCCATCAAAAGATACATTTTTTGTATGCCATAAAAAGCAGAGCCGTATTTTTGTTTGTAAAAAGACAGTGGTTTTTTGAGTCTTAAAAGGGCAATGCCGCATTCGTGTTTGATGGAATCGCTCATCGTAAATGGTTAGAAAATGAAGTTAAAATTATTTTTTATAAAAAAAGCCTCGAATTTTCGAGGCGTGTTTTTTTAAAGTTGTATGTCAAATTGTGTTAGGGCTTTGAATTGTTTGAGCCTATCAATAACTTCTTGTTTTTGAAGGGATTGCATTCTATCGGTACCAAATTTTTCTACAGAAAAAGAGGCTAAATTTGAGCCATAAATGACGGCATTTTTCATGTTTTCGAATGATATGTTTTCGCTTTGTGTAATAAATCCGGCAAATCCACCTGCAAATGTGTCGCCTGCACCAGTTGGATCAAATACTTCTTCGAGGGGCAATGCGGGTGCAAAGAAAATATCTTTGTGGTGAAACAAAAGTGCTCCGTGCTCGCCTTTTTTGATGACTACATATTTTGGCCCCATTGTGTGTATTTTGGCGGCGGCTTTTACCAACGAGTATTCGCCAGTGAGTTGTCTTGCTTCTTCATCGTTGATTGTGATTACATCTACTCGTTTGATCACATTTAGCAAATCTGGAAGGGCACAATCCATCCAAAAATTCATCGTGTCTAAAACGATGAGTTTTGGTTTTTGCGTCATTTGATCTATAACACTGTTTTGTACTAATGGATGCAGGTTTCCAAGCATTAGCACGTCTGCATTTTTGAAATCTTGGGGCACTTTTGGGTCAAAATCGCCTAATACATTAAGCTGTGTTTCTAGTGTGTCTCTTGAGTTCAAATCATTGTGATAGCGACCGCTCCAAAAAAAAGTTTTGCCTTCTTTGATGATTTCGATGGCAGAGATGTCTATATTTCTGCTGGTTAGTATATCCAAATATTCTTGTGGAAAATCGCCGCCTACAACGGATACAATGGCGGTTTTGATATCGAAAAACGATGCCGAAAGTGCAATAAATGGTGCTGCGCCGCCCAAAATTTTGTCTGTTTTTCCAAATGGGGTTTCGATGGCGTCAAAGGCTACGCTTCCAACTATTAATAATTTATTCATTTTTGGTTTCAAATTTAAAATGCAAATTTACTAAAAAGTTGTTCAATTTTGAATGTATTATTTTATTTTTTCGGCTTTTATAAATTTTGGGTGTATTATCCAATATTGTTGCTTGTGATGGGGTTTTAGCAGTTGGTTTTTGGATTGTTAGAAAATTTGGAAGTTGGTTTCCTAAAGTTATTTGGTTGTTGTATTTTGAAAGGGTTTTTGAAATTTTAATGGACAAAAAGGGTTTTGAAACCTAATTTTTTTGGCACCACAAGTGGTCTTTCAACGGCGTCCTTGCGTGAGGGCTTGAACGGAGCTCTCCCGATTTTTCTTCGGGAAGCGGGAGTGGAAGCCCGACCCGAAGGGGCACGCCCAAAAAAAAAAATTAATTCCCGTTGAAATGCGCGATTGTGGGCAGCGGATTGGAGGTTTTGTCTTTTTGGTTTTCGATAAGTTTGAGTATCGTTTCGCTATAATAGGTGCCATTTTCTACTAGATTTGAAAAGCCTTCTAAAAGTCCTTTGAAGGAAAGATCATTTTTGATCACCAATCCTTCGGGTTTTATTTTTTCAAAAATATAGTCAAAAATGAGTCGTTCGTCGTGCATTGTAAGGAGTACAATTTTGCATTTTGGCATTTTTTCGCGCAATAGTAGTGCGAGATCCATTCCAGAGATGATCCCTTTGTCTAAATATTTTGGGATATTGATGTCTAAAAATGCTATTTCGAACAGGATCATCGTGTTGTGAATCAGGTCATAGCCACCGCGTCCGGTGTTTGACTCAAAGGTAACTACGGTGCACTCGTCTGGTTTGTAAAAATCGAGTGTTTTGGTGTATGCATCTACAATAAAGGGGTGGTCATCGACGATTAGTACATTGATGTTTTTTTTGATTTCTCTAAAATTCATATTGTTGGTATTTCAAATTCTAATATTGTTCCTTGGTTTTTGGCGGATGTTACGGTCAATTCGCCACTTAATTCTTCTATTCGGGCTTTCATATTCTTGAGCCCTATTCCTTTGCTTTTGGTTTTATAATTAAATCCGATGCCGTCATCCTTGATTATCAGGATGATGCTTCTACTTTCTTTGGTGATTTGAACGTGTATGTTGCTGGCTTGCGCATATTTGTTGATGTTTTGAAAACTTTCTTGCACGATTCTAAATAGGTTTATTTTGGAAGCATCGTCTTGTTTGTTCCAGTTTATTTTGCCATCAATCGTACAATGAATTTCTGATGGGCATATTTGTCTTTGGTTGTCCAAAAATTTATTCAGCATAATCACAAAATTGTCTGATATCAATGCTTTTTCGTTGTTGATTCCGTGTGTTAGATTTCGAATTTCGCATTCTATTTGTTTGAGTTGTTCTAAAAACATGGCTCCTTTTTGGGTAATTTCGCCAGTATAGCTGTGATTTATAGATTCCAAGTTCATTCTCACGCCAAACATATTGCCCAAAACACCGTCGTGAAGCTCGCGGGCAATGCTATTGCGCTCTTGGGCTACTGCGGCTTCTATTTTTTGTTTCTGAACGATTAGGGTTTGATTTAGCTCATCGTCTGTTGATTCTTGTTGTTCTTTGAGGAGTTGCTCGCGCTTGCGAACCATATTGAGCGTAACGATATAAATAAAAACGATAAAAAAGGCAAAAACAACCACAAGATAGATGATCTGCGAATTGATTCGTTCTAATTCTTTGTTTCTAATGATTAACTCGTCTGTTTCAAACTCGATGCGTGCAAGTTTGTTGCGTATTTTTCGTTCAGAAAGCTGAAGGCTGTCATTTATTTTGATGTACTCTGAGGAGAAAACCGATATTTGTTTTGGGTTTACTACCGCAAGTTGTTTGAGCGACAGCAAAACTTCGCGCGGAAGCCTGTTTTCTCGTGCCAAATTATAGGCTTCTTTGGCATATTTTATAGCTTGTTTGTTGTCTTTTTTGAAAGCATAAAACTCCGAAAGATGGATTTTGAGCGTAGGTTTGTT
>JANNBA010000207.1:0-9280 GCA_031384845.1 Bacteroidota bacterium | reverse complement strand
CCTGCGCTAAATCTGATGGGTTCTAAAACTTTGGTGACCAAATCATAACTTGTAGAAAAGTTGCAGTTGTTGAGCAACATTATTTTTTTTGGTTCGGTTTTGGTGCTGTCACGATCTTTTACTTTGGCCTCAAAGGTGTTTGCCAAACTAAAGCTCATCGAATTTGAAAACGTTTTGCCAGGAGCGCCAAAAATGCCATCTTCAAAACGGCTATATTGCGCTTGTTTGCCCGAGGCATCAAGTGCATAGGTGTCATAATATTTTTCAAAACTTGGGGCATAGCTATAACCCACTGATGGGCGCATGACATGTCTGATAACTTTTATTTTCTTGTCTTCGCCAAAATTAAAAGTACCATAAATCGTTGTGCCCAAATTGCTCGAAAATGAGTAGGTACGAAAAGCGTCAAAACCGTTTTGGGTGGTTGTAATGACTTTGTCGCGAGTGGTATCAAATTTTTTGGACGTAGTTTTGGAATACCAAACCTCTTTGTAATTGGCATTTGTAGAAACGCTAAAATGTTTGAAAATTTTGAAATTGGTGCTTATAGGAATGCTGTGCTCGATTCCGTTTTTGGCATCTCTGAACATTTGTGGCTTAAAAAAAAGCGAATCAGTTGTATTGATGCGATTGTCTGCATTTGCAGAATATTGTAGGTTGATATTCTTGAAAAACCCTTTTTTGGTTTCGCTTTCTTTGGCAAAAACAAAAATGCGATCTACACTTGCCTGAATGCTCGGCAAGGTCATACTAATTTGTTGTGTTTGTGTGTTTTGAGAATGGTTTGCTGTGACCGAAAAGTGGATTGACGGAATGGTGTTTATAGTTTTTTGATAAGAAACAGACGAGTTCATCGAGTTATTAATGCGTGAATTGACGTTAATCTGGTTTAACGAATTTTGAAAATAGGTGCTACTTCCTAAATTTACAGAGGCCGAAAGCCGCGAATTTGGGTTGTTTTTGGCGTCTTGAGAATGCGACCATTGTATGTTATATTCATTTTTTTTGCCATAGCCTGGAAACCCTCTTTCGCCTGTGATCAAATTTTCGTAGCGCAAATTGAGGTTGCCACTGTATTTGTATTTTTTGGCATAAGCCGATGCCGTTCTAAGGGCATAGCTGCCGTTGGTATAATAATCACCCAAAATTGTCAGGTCATAATGATCGCTCAGCGGAAAATAATAACCTCCGTTTTGTAAAGAAAATCCCTGAACTCGTGTGTCTTGAAAGGTTGGTATGATAACTCCAGATTGGCTTTTTTGAGTAATCGGAAAAAAAGCAAATGGCAGTGCAATTGGAGTGGGAACATTTTCGATATACATATTTGTAAATCCAACAACTACTTTTTTGCCGGGTACAAATTTGGCTTTTCTGGCCAAAAAATAATATTCGGGGTCATCAACATCTTCAGCGGTCGTGATTTTGGCTTTTTTCATAAAATAAACCGAGTCATTTTCTTTCTTTGAAATTTCGGCAATCACATTCATTTCGCCTTGTTTGGTGCGAGAGTTCCAAACGATTGCTTTTTTGGTTTTAAAATTAAAACGGATAGAATCTGGTTCAACCACATTACTACCCTGCTTAAAAACAGGTAGTTGTGAATATTTTCCGAGAGAATCTTTGATGCGTCCTGCATAAACTTCATTTTTGGCATAATCCATCACAATGATACCAGCTTTGAGCTCTATATCTTGATAATAGAGTTCGGCTTGATCGTATAGGGTAAGAATTTTGGTTTTTTGATCTATTTTTTCATAACCTACGGCTTTTCTTTTAGCGATAGCATCCAAGTTTGATTTTTTTGGACGCAAAGTATCTTTGACTTTCAAACGTAAATTTTTTGCAGGATTTAGCGGGTCAATATTCACAGAATCAACACTTTGCGACAAGTATTTTTGAGTATCACTTTGTGCATATCCACATCCATTTCCTATTGTTAAGAAAGTTGCTAATAAAACGATATAAAATAAGTTTGTGCGCAATGGTTTAAATACTATTTTTGTAAAAAAGATGGCTTAATATTTGAAGGGTCAAAATTACATATAATTTTGACCAAAATAAACATTTTTCAATATTATAAGCAGTCTGTTTTTGTAAAAATTAACTTTTATAAAATGATAGTAATAAAAAATAAAATAAAACTCGTCCTTTTGACCTCGTTTGTATTGGTTGTAACAACTGGTTTTTCGCAGTCTGCCAAATTCAAAGTAGTTCTGGATGCAGGTCACGGTGGAAAAGATTTTGGGGCCGTTTATAATGGTCATATCGAAAAAAATATAGCACTTGATGTCGTTTTAAAAACAGGAAAAATATTAGAAAAAAACCCAAATATTGAGGTTATTTACACCCGGAAAAGTGATGTTTTTGTAGAATTAGACGAACGAGCTCGCATTGCCAACAAAGAAGATGCCACTATTTTTGTGTCTATACATTGCAATGCCAACAAAGCATCATCTGGCGAAGGTTTTGAAACCTATGTCATGGGAGTTGCCAGAAACAAATCGAATCTTGAAGTAGCCAAACTCGAAAATGATGTTGTAACGCTCGAAAAAGATTACAAACAAAACTATGAAGGCTATAACCCCAACTCGCCCGAATTGGCTATTGGAATTATGATGCAGCAAGAAGAATATATCGAAAACAGTATCGCATTGGCAAGCAATATCCAAGACAATTTTGCAACAAACAAAAGCCGAAAAAACCGTGGCGTGCGCCAAGCCGGATTTTTGGTTTTAAGAAAAATATCAATGCCCCGAATTTTGGTCGAAATGGGCTTTATTTCAAACCCCCGCGAAGGCGCATTTTTGGGGTCAGAAGATGGGCAAGAAGAAGTAGCAAATCATATTGCCACCGCAATTGCCAGTTATAAAAAAGAGTATTATGGCTCCAACAACAATGACACAACCATCGAAAAACCAAAGCCAAAACCAGAAAAAATAGTTGAAGTCGAAGCTCCAAAAACAGCCGAAAATGTTGCCACAACAACAGAAAGTAGCCAAACCGAAACGCCAAAAACAACTACTGCAGGTATAGTTTTTAAAATTCAAATCGCCGCAAGTGCTACAAAAATGGATTTGAAACCCAAAAATTTCAAAGGATTGAACCATATCGAAATGAGCACTGATAACGGAAAATTTTTCAAATACAGCTATGGTAATACCAGCAGCTTCGAAACTGCACAAGAAAACCTTGCCCAAGCCAAAGCAAAAGGATATGAATCTGCTTATATTGTAGCCTTTAAAGACGGCAAAAAAATAAACCTCAAAGACGCAATCAAAAAATAATTAACAAAAAACACAACACCTTGAAAATTAGTAGAGAAATAAAAACCGCCATACTTGCCATAGCCTCCATATCGCTTTTTATTTGGGGATATAGTTTTTTAAAAGGAAGCAACCTTTTTTCAGACTACAAAACTTTTTATGTACAATACAAAAACGTAGAAGGACTAGCACCATCGGCACCCGTAACCCTAAACGGACTCATCATTGGCAAAGTAAACAGCATCAAAATTCAAGACAAAACAGGCAATTTGGTAGTCGAATTACAAATAAAAAGCGATTTTACGTTTTCAAAATCTAGCAAAATCAACATCTATGACCCCGGCTTTATTGGAGGCAAACAAATTCAAATTGTGCCCGACTTCAACGACAAAAATATTGCCATATCCGGCGATTACCTCAACGGAGTAACCATTCCGGGACTTACAACCCTAGTAGGCGAAAAATTATCGCCACTGCAAGCCAAAGTCGAAAAAATGATCTCAAACGCAGATTTGCTCATGACAAACCTCAACAACGTTTTGGACACAAAAACCAAAGAAAACCTGCGACAAAGCATCGAAAACCTTGACAAAACCCTACTCGAATTTAGCAAAGCCTCCAAAACCGTAAACGGAATGCTTGCCGAAAACAAACAAAAAATAAACGGAACCCTCAATAATTTAGACCTTGCAGCACACAATTTTTCGACTATTTCAGACTCATTAGCCAAAATTAAAATAGGCAAAACCGTCAAAACCCTCGAAAACACCCTTGCCAAAGTAGATAACATCATGCTCGATATGCAAGCCGGCAAAGGCACAATGGGCAAACTTCTCAAAGACGACCAACTTTATACCAATGTATCAAAAACCTCCAAAGAACTCGAACTGCTGTTGCAAGATATGCGCCTCAATCCAACACGATATGTAAACGTATCCCTGTTTGGCAAAAAAAACAAACCCTATCAAGCACCAACCACAGACAGCCTAAAAAACTAAAAAATGGCATACCTCAACAACCTCATATTTCTAATAATCCTAACAATAGGCATCGGCTTTTTTGTCAAAAATATCAAAAAAATCATTAGAAACATCAAATTAGGACAACCCATAAACAACCCCCACCCACCAAAACTACGCCTCAAAAACATGCTCCGAGTAGCCCTCGGACAATCCAAAATGGTGACCAAACCAATTGCCGGAACCCTACACATCATCGTGTATATTGGCTTTGTCATCATCAATCTCGAAGTATTAGAAATCATCATCGACGGACTCTTTGGTACACACCGAATATTTGCCAAATTAGGAACTATCTATAACCTCCTCATTGGCAGTTTCGAAATATTAGCAGCCCTCGTGCTCCTTGCCGTCATACTCTTTTATATCAGACGCAACATCATGAACCTCAAACGATTTGTGCACAACGACCTCAACGGCTGGCCAAAAAATGACGCCAACTATATCCTCTATTTCGAAATCGTGCTCATGACCCTATTCCTGCTCATGAATGCCACCGACTTAACACTACAAAACCAACACTATCAGCACTATATCACCGCCGGCAGCTTTCCCATCTCACAACACCTCACACCCCTATTCAGCAGTCTGCAACCCAGCACTACTGCCCTACTCGAACGCAGCTTTTGGTGGACACACATCACAGGCATACTCCTGTTTCTCAACTATTTATACTATTCAAAACACCTACACATTCTGCTCGCCTTCCCAAACACCTACCTCGCAGACCTCAACCCATTAGGACAACTCAACAACCTGCGCACCGTGACCACCGAGGTAAAACTCATGATGGATCCAAGCGCGCCAACACCCGAAACACCAACCACCCCAATCAAATTTGGCGCACAAGACGCCACAGACCTCAACCAACTACAACTCCTAAACGCCTATACCTGCACACAATGCGGCCGCTGCACAGACGCCTGCCCCGCAAACCAAACCGGCAAAAAACTCTCCCCCCGCAAAATAATGATCGACACCCGAAACCGAATCAACGAAATAGGACAAAACCTCGATCAAAACCACGGCATCCACATACCAGACAACAAAACACTACTCGACAATTACATCACCCCCGAAGAACTTTGGGCCTGCACCAGCTGCAACGCCTGCGTACAAGAATGCCCCGTCAACATCAGCCCACTATCCATCATCATCGAGCTACGCCGCTATCTGGTCATGGAGCAAAGTAGCGCACCAACAGCCCTGAACAACATGATGACAAACATCGAAAACAACGGCGCACCATGGCAATTCAACCAACAAGACAGACTCAATTGGAACACACAAACCTAAATAATCATTTGGGCGTGCCCCTACGGGTCGGTCTCCAGCTCCCGCTTTTTTGGGCTGGCTAAAAAACGCCAGCCCAAAAAGAGCTCCGCCTTCGCCCTCACGCAAACCCCAGAAACCAACACCACATTATTCTAAAACACCAAACCCCAAAACCATGAACACAGAAGAAATCGAAAAACAATTAGTAGCAGCATCCGAAAACGGACACACCATAAGCCCCATCCTTCCAGAAGGCATCAAAAACTATCTCATCGACATCGACGGCACCATCTGTGACGACATTCCAAACGAAGAACCAGAACGAATGCTCACCGCAGCAGTATATCCAGACGCCCTAAAAACACTCAACAAATGGTATGACGAAGGACACATCATCTTCTTTTTTACCTCACGAACAGAAGCCCACCGAGACTATACCGAAACATGGCTCAAACAATACGGCTTCAAATACCACGGAATGGTCATGGGAAAACCCCGCGGAGGCAACTACCATTGGATAGACAACCACCTCGTAAAAGCAACCCGATACCGAGGACACTTTACAGACCTTATCGAAAAAGAAGTCACCATCGAAGTCTTTGACGACGGACAACACCAATAAAACCAAAAACATGAGCGACGTATTACACATCCCCACAATGGCACAACTACTGGCACAAGGCAAACAACCCGAAGTACTATTTTGGGTTGGATGTGCCGGAAGCTTTGACGATCGAGCCAAAAAAATAACCAAAGCATTCGTCAAAATATTACAAAACGCCAAAATAGAATTTGCCGTACTTGGCACCGAAGAAAGCTGCACAGGCGATCCCGCCAAAAGAGCCGGAAACGAATTTCTGTTTCAAATGCAAGCCATGATGAACATAGAAATACTAAACGCCTACGAAGCGAAAAAAATAGTAACCGCCTGCCCACACTGCTTTAATACCCTCAAAAACGAATATCCAGAACTTGGCGGAAAATACGAAGTCATTCACCACACCCAATATCTAAAATCACTATTAGACCAAGGCAAACTCACCATAGAAGGAGGCAAATTTGAAGGCAAAAAAATCACCTATCACGACCCCTGCTATCTTGGTCGAGCCAACAACATCTATGAAGCACCACGCAGCCTGATCGAAAAATTAGATGCCGAATTTGTAGAAATGAAACGCTCCAAAGCAAACGGACTTTGCTGCGGCGCCGGCGGCGCACAAATGTTCAAAGATGCCGAAAATGGAAACAAAGAAATCAATATACAACGCACCGAAGAAGCACTACAAACAAACCCTCAAATTATAGCCGCCGCCTGCCCATTTTGCAACACCATGCTCACAGACGGCATCAAAAACAAAGAACAAGAAAACAACGTACAAGTGATGGATATCGCAGAGCTAATTGCCGCTGCCAAAGATTTGTAAAAACTACAACACTAATTCTTCAAGATTTTGAAATTTTTTGAAGTAGAAGCAGTAAAGACATTGATGAAATACTGTACCGTTAGCGAACTCGAATAACAAACAGCAAACAGCTAATCAACATAAAATTGCTCCCAAATTAGATATCTTAAAAGCCCAAACACAGCAACTGAAATCTATTACCAAACTAAATAATATATAAGCGTAGCATAGTGGGATATTGAAGCCTGCGTTTGGGGCAAAACAAACAACAAAGCAAGATTAAAAACAAATAAGCAAGGTCAAAAAAAATGAGCAAAACACCCATGAATAAAGCATTTTAAAACAATAAGCAAGGTTTAACATCAAATAAGCAAGGCAAAAACATGAACAAATCAATATCAAACATCAATACCATCATAACAAATAAATACTTGCAAACACAAGGCGAAAATCAATATTTTGAAAGAAAAGGCCTTGGCGAAAAAGATATTAAACCTACCAAAATTGCCGAAGAGCTAATTGGAATGCTTAATGCAGATGGAGGTATTTTGGTTTTTGGTATAGCCAATATGGTGAGCTACAAGATTTGAATAGCTTAGGCGATAACAAAAACCAATACAAAACTTTAGTATTTGACTTTATAAGCCCTGCCTGCAATATTGAATTAGAAGAAATTACAATAGATGAAAAGCTTATATATTTATTTCATGTAGAGCAAGATTTAGAACGCATTTTTTGTAGAAAAGACAATCATAATATTTATCTAAGAGTGCACGACACCAATAGATTATTAGATAGAGACCAAATAAAAAAACTAGAATACGACAAAACCATTAGACGATACGAAGAAGAACCCGTAAAGGAATTTGATATTATAGATTTAGACGAAGACTTACTGAATGATTACAAACAAAAATTGAATTATAATGGTAATATTTATGATTTATTAGTAAAAAGATATTTGGCAAAAAAGAAAGATGATGGATATCTCTTAAATCATTCAGCCATACTATTATTTTCCAAAGACCCAGAGAAATATATTCCTACGGCATCTGTTAGATATATAAGGTATGAGGGTACCGAATTACTAACAGGCGAAAATCATAATGTAGTTAAAGATGTACGATTTGAAAATAATATTCCAAGACTAATCGACCAGATTAAAGCTTTCTTAAAAGCATCATTAAAAGATTATTATTTTTTAGATTTGGATAGCGGCAAATTTAAAAAAGTTCCTGAATATCCAGAAGAAGCATGGCTAGAAGCTGTTGTAAATGCACTTTGTCATAGATCGTATAACGTACAAGGCAATGCCATTTATATAAAGCACTTTGAAGACAGATTAGAAATCAGCAATAGCGGTCCTTTGCCTGCACAAGTAACTATTGAAAATATTAAAACAGAAAGATTTGCAAGAAACCCAAGAGTGGCTCGTGTGCTAGAAGACCTAGGCTATGTGCGTCAGCTAAACGAAGGCGTTTCTCGTATATATGAATCCATGGAAAAATCTATGCTTTCAGTACCCGAATATCATGAAAAAAATGGCAACATATCACTTATCCTGCGCAATAAAATCAGCAATCACTCTAAAACCATACATAATTTGGTCATGCAAAAATTAGAGACCAACTGGAAACAGTATAACGAAACACAAAAGAAAATTCTCCATCATTTATTTTTAAATCATAAGACAACCTTGAATGAAATTGTCGAACATGTTAAAATAAACGAAAATACTGTTCGTGGTTATTTAAACAAATTTATTGAGGATAAATTATTAGATAAAATAAGCACAAAGAAAAGAGATTTGAATGCCGATTATACTTTTAAGAAACATTAAGTTATATAAGCAACCTTTACTATTTCTCATAACTATTTGATTATAAATATTTTAAAAAACACAAGCAACATTCCCAACCAAATAAGCAACATTTTCTGAACGAACAAGAATCAAGAACAACATATTATTTTGGCTCAAAGCAGATTGTGAGATTGGTATTATTCAGAGGCTGACAATTAAGTCCACTAATTCTTCAAGATTTTGAAATTTTTTGAAGTAGAAGCAGTATAGACATTGATGAAATACAAACCCGCTGATTGACTCAAAAGTGACAAAAACATGCCAAAAATTTGTAAAATGAAATCAAAAAAAAACGGGTGCTAAATCCTTTTTCAAATCTCCACAAAACTATACGATAACTCCATAGAGGTCCCAAAATTGAAGGTTCCGTTCAACCGGAGTTTATCTCATGGGTTATAATTTATCGGTATTTGATGATTGCAATTCATTGTTGGGTTTTCAAGTCTGGGGAAACTGTGG
>JANNBA010000186.1:0-21355 GCA_031384845.1 Bacteroidota bacterium | reverse complement strand
AAGAAAAAGGAATAAAGCCAATTAAAATTGATGATTATCCTGCTATAAAAAAACATTTAGACAGTTATTATACATTACTTGAAAAACGTTCAGACAAAGGAGATACACCATACAATTTAAGAAACTGCGCTTATATCGAGGATTTTTATAGACAGAAAATAGTGTTTAGTGAAATTGTTAAAGAACCACAATTTTATCTTGATAATGATGGAGAATTTTTTCCTGAAGCAACTACATTTATAATGACGGGTAGCAATTTAGAATATTTGATACAAATTCTTCATTCCAAAGCTGTAACATATTTTTTCAAAACATTTTATGCAGGTGGTGGTTTAGGAGAAAATGGAATCCGATATAAAAAAGCTTTTTTAGAAAACTTACCTATTCCAACAAACTTTACAAATAAAGAATATTCTGAAAAAGAGATAATGCAATTATATAATCTCTCTAAAGAGGAAATAGAATTTATTGAAAATGTTAAACACTCTCTATAAATTCTATTTCCTCATCGGTCAAACCATACATTTTATAAACTAATTTATCTATTTTTTTTTCTAATTCTATTGTATCAAGATTATTTATTTTTCCTTCAATAATCGCAATTACAATACACTCTATTTCTTCTGTGTTTGCAATTTTTGGTATTGGAATATTTTCTAAAGATTGTATATTAAGCATTATATCTCCTGCACCAGTTGTATCACTATTATTATAGATATAATATTTTGCAAACGAACTACACAAAAAGCCAAGTAAATAATTATTACAATCTGAAGTAATAAAAGAAGCAGGTGCTGTTAAAAATTTCCCTTCCTCTAATATTGAAAAAGCTAAATTTCTACCAACTGCTTTCCAAACTATTTTCTGTCTATAAAAATCCTCCCAATAACCTATACTATCTTGCGTTTCAAACCATTTATTGTTCGTTTTTTTTCTTGCTCCAATTTCTCCTGTTTGCTTTAATCTATCATATCCAAAACTTAATAGATGTTCTTTTACAGCAGGATAGTTTTCTATATCATATTTCTTACTCGGAAATGTAGCAATTAGGTACAATTCTGCAAATTCGTATGAATATCGTTTTATATCTCGACCTCTCAAAATAGGTCATATATAATAGCTTATTTTAGTTCAAAAAATATAGATATATGATATACGGTTACATTAGAGTAAGTACAGACAAACAAACAGTAGAAAACCAACGGTTTGAAATCAATCAATTTTGTGGTAAACAAGAAATGGTAATTGAGCGTTGGATTGAAGAAACTATTTCCGGAACAATAGAAGTGGACAAACGAACACTTGGAAAACTTTTAAAAAAAACACAAAAAGGCGACATCTTAATTTGTTCAGAACTTTCACGATTAGGCAGGAGTTTGTTTATGATTATGGAAGTGCTTAATTCTTGTATGAAAAAAGATGTGCAAGTCTGGACAATTAAAGACAATTACCGTTTGGGAAATGACATATCTTCAAAGGTTTTAGCATTTGCTTTTGGTTTGTCTGCCGAGATTGAAAGAAATTTAATTTCACAAAGAACAAAAGAAGCTTTAGCTAGAAAAAAAGCAGAGGGTGTTATTTTAGGTCGTCCAATTGGAAGAAAATCTACAAAAGTCAAACTTTCTGGTCAAGAGAAAAAAATATCAGATTTGATAAAGAAGAATGTTTCTTACAGCGCAATTGGCAGAATTTTAGGAGTTCATCGATTAACCGTTTCAAAATTTGCAAAAGAAAGAGTAAATTTGTTGAATAATTAGTTAGGAGATAAAAGAATTTAAAAAGAATTGCAATACCACAAAAACACAAAATAATTATGAACAATATAAAATTATTTGAAGAAAAAAAAGTAAGTTCGTTTTATGATGAAGTAAATGAGAAATGGTATTTTTCAATTGTAGATGTTATCGAAGTGCTAACCGAATCAATAAATCCAACAGATTATTTAAAAAAACTTCGTAAACGAGATACAGAGCCTGGAAACTTCCTAGGGGCAAATTGCCCCAGATTGCAATAGTAAATAAATCGGGTATAAAAAGAAAAACATTAGCAGTTACTAATCAAGATTTGCTTCGCCTTATTCAATCCATGCCATCGCCAAAGGCAGAACCATTCAAACTATGGTTAGCCCAAGTTGGAGCAGAACGAATTGCCGAAATAGAAAACCCAGAATTGGCTCAAGCACGAAGATGTTTTCATTCTTCAAATAGTCATTATAGCATACCGTTTTAAAATTTCTTGAAAACCAAATAAGTCTCATTTCGCCCCGATGTAGCGGCATCCTTTTTGGATTTTCTTTTTCAGAAAATCCAAAAAGATATAGCGTGCAGCGGGACAGGTAGTGTGTGAAAGGGGTGGTGTGCGCCAAAAAACTAATACAAACTTGGGTATTTTTGGGGGTTTGTCTCGCTCATTATTTGGTAGATTTTTTCGTAAATATCTTCGGCTGATGGTTTAGAAAAATAGTCGCCGTCTGTGCCATACGCGGGTCTATGGTCTCTGGCGGTTAGGGTTTGTGGTTGACTATCAAGGTATTGATAGGCGTTTTGGGTTTCTAAAATTTGTTGTAAAATATAGGCTGATGCACCACCAGAAACGTCTTCGTCGATGATGAGCAGGCGGTTTGTTTTGGACAAACTTTGTACTATTTGGTGGTTGATGTCAAATGGTATTAGGGTTTGAATGTCGATTATTTCGATGTTGATATCGATTTGTTGTAGGTCTGTTGCGGCTTGTTCTACCAATCGAAGGGTTGATCCGTAGGATACGACGGTGATGTCTGTGCCGTATTTGATGGTTTCAATGATGCCGATTGGGGTTTTGAATTCGCCTAAATTGGTGGGCAATTTTTCTTTGAGTCTGTAGCCATTAAGGCATTCTATGACCAATGCGGGTTCATCGGTTTCGAGCAGTGTGTTGTAAAATCCGGCGGCTTTTGTCATGTTTCGGGGTACCAAAACGTGGATGCCTCGAATGGCGTTTATGATCATGCCCATTGGTGATCCAGAGTGCCATATTCCTTCTAATCGGTGTCCGCGTGTGCGAATGATTAGTGGGGCAATTTGTTTTCCAAAGGTGCGGTATTGCAGGGTTGCCAGGTCGTCGCTCATGATTTGTATGGCATAAAGGAGGTAGTCCAGATATTGTATTTCGGCAATTGGACGTAGGCCTCGTAGTGCCATTCCTATCCCTTGTCCAATAATTGTGGCTTCTCGAATGCCTACATCTGCTACTCGAATTTCGCCATATTTTTCTTGCATTCCTTCTAATCCTTGGTTTACATCACCAATATTGCCGGCGTCTTCGCCAAAAATGAGTAGGTTGCTGTGTTTTTTGAAAATGGCGTCAAAATTGTCTCTTAATATCAGTCTTGCATCTACATTTTCGGGGTTTTCTGGATATATTGGTGCTATTTCTGCAACGCTATGTACGTTTTTGTTGGATTCTGAGTATAGTTTTGAACTGAATTTTGGTTGAATTTTTTGCATATAGCTTTGTATCCATGCTGCGAGTTCGGGTTTTGGATTTTGTGCTATATTGTGGCGTAATATTTTTTTGGCGGTCGAAACGATTTCTTTTCGATTTGGTTCTTTAATGGCTTTGAGATCGTTTGCAAATTTTTGAATAAAACCGTCATAATCACTTGATTTTGAGAGTTTTTCTAATACATTTAGCAATTCCTGTTGTTCTTCTTTCATGGGAGATACAAAGGCAAGCCATGCTGTTTTTTTGGCTTCGAATACGGTTTTTTTGGCTTCATTTTCTAGCTGTTCCAATTCAGAATCGGTAGCAATATTGAGCGCCAACATCCACAATTTCATTTGTCGAATGCAATCAAATTTTGTTTCCCACAGCAATCTATCTTCGCTTTTGTATCGTTCGTGCGAGCCTGATGTGGAATGTCCTTGGGGTTGTGTGAGCTCTTTTACATGGATGATTATTGGCACGTGCTCTTTGCGTGCAATTTTGGCTGCTTTTTGATACATTTCGATCAAATTGGGATAGTCCCAGCCATTCACAGTCATAATTTCGAAGCCCGAATTTTGATCATCTCGTTGAAATCCTTTCAGGATTTCCGAAATATTTTCTTTGGTAGTTTGATGTTTTGCGTGCACCGAAATGCCATATTCATCGTCCCAAACGCTCACAATCATAGGCACTTGCAAAACTCCTGCGGCATTGATGGTTTCAAAAAAAACTCCTTCGGATGTTGATGCGTTTCCAATTGTTCCCCATGCAATTTCGTTTCCATTTACAGAAAAAAGTTCATTATCCTTGATGTTTGAAATACTTCTATAAATTTTTGAGGCTTGTGCCAGCCCCAATAGCCTTGGCATTTGTCCTGCGGTAGGCGAAATATCTGCGCTCGAATTTTTTTGTTTGGTAAGGTTTTTCCAATCACCGTTTTTGTCAACAGAATGGGTTACAAAATGACCGCCCATTTGTCTTCCTGCGCTCATTGGATCGTGTTCTATGGAGGTATGTCCGTATAATCCTGCAAAAAACTGCAGTGGCGTTAGCTCGCCAATTGCCATCATAAAAGTTTGGTCGCGATAATATCCCGATCTAAAATCGCCATTTTTGAAGGCTTTTGCCATGGCCAATTGTGGTACTTCTTTTCCGTCGCCAAAAATGCCAAATTTGGCTTTTCCTGTTAGCACTTCTTTGCGCCCCAAAAGGCTACATTCTCTGCTAATAAGGGCTACTTTATAGTCTGAAACTACTTCGGCTTTGAAGTCGTCAAATGATATTTCGGCTTGGCTTTCGGTTTGCGTCATAACGATTTTTTTTTTGATAAAACAAATTTACAAAAAAAAGCTTGTATTTCAAAATGGAATTTACAAATCGGAAATCCGTTGCCGTTTGGCTTCAAAAATCAAAATTGCTGCAGCAACCGAAACATTCATGGAGTCGATTTCGCCTTCCATAGGAATAATGACGTTTTGGGTGGCTGCATCACGCCATTCTTGAGACAATCCGTTATCTTCTGTACCCACAACGATTGCTGCAGATTGGGTATAATTAATTGAATAATAGGGTTTTGCATCTTGTAGCGTGGCACAAAAAACGGCAATATTATTTTGTTTCAAAAAGGCAATAATTGCGGTTGTTGTGGCTGTTGCAATTTGATTGGTAAACAATCCTCCCACACTTGAGCGCACAATATTTGGACTATATAAATCGCCTTTTGGATTGGCGATAATCACGGCATCGAGGTTTGCGGCATCGGCCGTGCGCAGTAATGCTCCAATATTTCCTGGTTTTTCGGGTGCTTCGGCAATCAAAATCAAAGGGTTTTTTGGTAATTGCAACTGCTGCAATTCGGTAGTTTTGGTGTTTGCAATTCCAATCACGCCTTCGGTGGTGTCTCGATAAGCTAATTTTTGATAAATTTCATGATTGATTTCAATCAATTCTGCATCTTTTGAAAGATTTTTCGCTTGATTTTCACTACACAATTCTCGACAAAATAAAATGGTATTAACATCAAAACCGCCTTTGATTGCTAATGAAATCTCACGTTGTCCTTCGATCAAAAACTGACCAAACTGTTTGCGTGCTTTTGATTTTTCTTGCAACAAAACAAGCGATTTTATAAACGGATTTTGTAAAGAAGTGAGCTGTTTCAATGTTTATTTTTTTGCAAATATAAGTGATTTTAAAGCAACTATTTTTTTATTTCAAGCTACAAGATACCTCTTGCTTTGATTTCCAAATATTTATTGATTGTGTCCAATGTCAGGTTTTCGGGCTGGGTCAAAAGCGAAAATATACCATGTTTTTTGAGTTCATTTACAATCAAACGTTTCTCAAACGAAAATTTTTCGGCTATCACTTTGTCATAAATATCTTGGATATTTATGGCTTTTTGGTTAATCAATTGGTTTAATTCCGTGTTATTAAAAAAAACAACAACAAGCAGATGATTTTTTGCAATAGCTTTCAAATAAGGCAATTGGCGTTGCAAGGCATCAAGTGTTTCAAAGTTGGTATAGAGCAAGATCAAACTCCGATGGTTGATATTTATTTTTATATCTGTATATAATCGCCCAAAATCACTTTCAAAAAAATCTGTTTTTATATGGTACAAACTTTCTAATATTTTTTGCATTTGCGAAGCTCTTTTTTCGGCTACGACCCGATTTTCGATTTTTTTTGAAAATGCCAAAACACCCGCTTTATCTTGTTTTTTGAGGATTACATTTGATAATACAAGGGTTGCATTGATGGCATAATCCAACAAACTCAAACCTGCAAAAGGCATTTGCATCACACGTCCTTTGTCGATAATCATATATATAGATTGCGACTTTTCGTCTTGAAATTGGTTGACCATTAAGGCATTTTTTTTGGCGGTAGCTTTCCAATTCAAGCTTCTAATATCGTCACCTTGTATATATTCTTTGATCTGTTCAAACTCCATAGAATGTCCAATTCGCCTCATTTTTTTGACACCATATTGAAACATACTGTTTGAAAACGACATCAAATTGTATTTTTTTAATTGAATAAATGAAGGATAAGTAGGCACCATAGCAAGATTATCAAATGAAAATCTCCGTGAAACCAGTTGTAAGGGTGATTTTACATATATATTCAAATTTCCAAAAAAATATTCGCCACGCTCGGTTGGTCTCAATTGATATTGAATTGTTGTTTCGGTTGAAGCTTTAATATTTTTTATAATTTCAAAATTGCGATGCTGAAATTGAAACGGAATTTCGTCAACAACAGTAATTTTGACATCGAATGTAAATTGATTTTGAATCGAAATTAAAATCTCATTTTGGTCGCCATTTGATAATTTTTCGGGCAAAATTCTTTGCGCAACAACCCCCGTTTTTGCTACAAACAATAACGAAATATCTAAAAATAACAAAATCAATAAAACCAGCAGTAAATAGCAGGTTGCCGAATACAAAAACGGAAAAATAAATGCCCCAACAAATAGCATTATGACAACTATAAGTGCATAAAACAAACTATTGTTAAGATATAATTTTTTAAAAAAAGACATATATTGGCTTTTGTTTTTCATCAAAATGAAATTATTATCTTGGAATTTCGACTGTTTCCAAAATTTGTTTGATGATATCTATACTCGAAATTCCTTCCATTTCTCGCTCGGGCGATACAATGACACGATGTTGCAACACCGGAATTGCAGCTTCTTTGATATCGTCTGGCGTAACAAAATCACGCCCTCTAATAGCGGCAAATCCTTTGGCAGCATTCAGGATTGCAATTGAGGCACGGGGTGAGGCACCGAGATACAAAAACGAGTTTTCGCGGGTGTTGATCACGATTTTTGCAATAAAAGTTATCAAATTTTCTTCGACCACAATTTGTTTGACAAGATTTTGATACAATTGTATGTCTGCTGCAGAAAGCAATTGTTTGATATGCTCTAATTTACTTTGATTTTGTAATTGATGCTCTCGTTTTATAATGCTTATTTCATCGTCTAATTTTGGATAATGAATACTAATTTTGAATAAAAATCGATCCAATTGTGCTTCTGGCAACCGATAAGTTCCTTCTTGTTCGATTGGATTTTGGGTGGCAATTACCAAAAAAGGATTGTCTAAAATATAGGTTGCGCCATCTATTGTAATTTGTCTTTCTTCCATAACCTCAAATAATGCGGCCTGCGTTTTGGTTGGTGCACGGTTGATTTCGTCTATCAAAATCAAATTTGAAAAAATAGGCCCTTTTTTGAATTGAAATTCTGATTTTTTTAGATCAAAAACCGAAGTTCCCAAAATGTCAGACGGCATCAAATCTGGGGTGAATTGAATTCTACTAAAACCAATATTCATGGTTTTGGCAAGCAATTTGGCGGTAATCGTTTTGGCAACTCCCGGAACTCCCTCTAGCAAAACATGACCGTTTGCCAATATGGCGACCAGCAGTTGATCGATCATTTTGTGCTGACCTACAATAACAGATCCAAGTTCGGATTTTATCGCTTTGATACTCTCTTGCAATTTTGACAAATCTAATCGTGATTCAAAATTAAGATTTTCGGTCAAACTGTTTGTATTATTTTCTTCCATTTTATATGATTTTATTGTTTTTAATATTCCAAAATTGTTCTATCAATTGGTTGCATTTGATCAAATCTGAGGCGACACTTTCTAAATTATTTTTACGAAATTGGTTTATAAATGTAATCAATTTTTGAACAATTTCTTCACTTTGTCCCGATTTTTGAGACAATTTATGCACAAAAAAATCGTCCAAAACACTTGTTTCTATCAAATAATCCAATCGTATTTTTTCTAAAAAATATATAATTTTTTTGTCAATCAAATGATGGTGGTTGCCTTCTTGAAGATACAAATTGCCAATAGTTTTTACAAAATCGACGGTGGTGTTGGTCAATCGTTTTTGAATTGGCACAATGCGTTGTCGTCTTTTTGCATTAAAAATCATAAAAAACAACATTCCAATCAAAAACAAATACCAAGCCCATTTCAAGGCTGCTTGTTTTAAAATATATCTAAAAGGCGAATCAGAAATGCTGTTGCCGTTTTGATCTTTTATATACCAAAAAATAGTCGATTCTGGAATATAAGATAACAAGTTTTGGGCATATTCTGCATGATTTTTTTTTAGTAAATGAAAATTTGAAAAAGCTGTTGGCTGGGTGTGAAGGATGAAATTTCCTTTATAATAAGGTGTTTTTATAAAATTTATTCTAGCAGAATCACCCGTTTGAAACCCTAAAACAGTTGTTTTTAAGGTGTCAATTTTTGAAAAATAAGTAGTTCCTAAACCCTCTAATAGATTGTATTTTTTTGGGGCAAAATTTTTGTTAGCCAGCCAATTATATATTGAGTCTTTGAATTCAAAATCCTCATTTGTTTTTAGTTTTAAACTATCCAAAATGGTTTTAGGAAAATTTTTCATGCTCAAAAAAACCGTGTTTCCTCGGCTTGCAAAAGACAGCAATTCATTGGTAGATTCATTATCAATCAAATTTTCGTCAGAAATTGATACAAAAGTACCTTTTACGCTATAATCCTGAACGTCTGCATCTTCCTCAAACAAAGGATCAAAATATTCATAAGGTGTTTTGATAATTTTGATACATTTTTGATTTTTAAATATTTTTGGAAATTCGTTATCAAAAACAAAAAGTCCTAACGGAATTTTGTCTTTTATTCCAAATGTAGGTGTCCAATCTAATGGTTTTGGCTTGTTAAAATCAGCCACAACCATACCTACAAAAAGCAAGAGCAATAAAAAACCGTATATTTTTGTAGATTTGTTCATCGTATATGGCTCTGAATTGCGGTTTCAAAAGCAGTTTTGGCAGTTTCAAAATTGGTGTTGTTCAACTCAAATTCGCCATACCAAATATTCTCGTATATATAGGACAAATAGGCAAATTGCTTCCTGTTGTCCTCCATCTTAATTTCGCGCAAATAATCGTCATTTGTTTTTTCGATTTCCCAAATGATAACTTGATTTTCAGACATTTTTTTTAGAAACCACAAATAATAATACCGAATACAAAGCCGTTTTTGATCCAATTGCAATTGTTGATGAATTAATTTTTCAAAATCTATAATCATTAAATTTTTTTCAACTTCGTCAAAGTGATTCATTTTTTTATCAGAGTTTTTACCAAAAACCCATTGCCCTTCATTATTTATGATGTTTTTTATGATAAAATAAACGGCCAAAACGATGATTATGATGGCTATAATTTTTAGCAAAACCTCCACAAATGTTGCCGCTGCAAATTGATTGCTAAATCGAAACAAATTCATAAAAAAACGTGACAACCAATCCTTAAATCGATCCCAAGCATTTTGTTTGTGAATTTTAGGGGCATAATCAAAGGCGGAATTTTTGTATTTTGTTTTAAAATTTGATTGAAAATTTATTTTTGAAACCAAGCCACTATCAATTTTTATATCGATTTTGAAATGATTTGCTTTTTTCAAATTATCTTTTATCGCAAAACTGCTGCTTGCTTTTGTAGGCAAAAAAACACAAAACAGCAATACAAAAAACATTATTTTTTTCATTTCAAAAAAGTGTTTTTAAAATCTGCTTGTTGCTTTTTGAACACCAAAAACGGATATATTAAAAAATAAAAACAAATAATCGAAAGCGTAAATAAAATGATAAAAATGTTGAGCCAATGCGGCATAATAATTGAATATCGAGTGACAAACCCTTCTAAAAAGCCTGCAGCGACTGTAAAAGGCGTTGTTGACAAAAATATTTTGAAGCTGTTTTTGAAACCGATTTTTAGAGAATCTACCCGGGAAAAAGTTTTTGGAAACAAGACAGATGCACCCAAAATAAAACCAGCTGCAGACTCGATCACAATGGCAAAAATTTCCATCGAGCCATGAATCCATATACCTTGCACACTTTGCCAAAAAACTCCTTGTTTGTAGAAAAAATATTGAAACGAGCCCAACATAATACAATTTTGAAGCAATGCCAAAAATGTGCCTACTCCCAAAAAAATTCCATAAATATAACAACGCGCTCCTACAAAAAGATTGTTGATGGTAATGCCAATAAAGCTGCCCCAATTGCTACCAGATTTATAAACCGCCATCGGGTTGCCGTCTTTGATATTTTGCAAAGTCATGTTGACATAATCGTCGCCCAAAATCAGCCGAACAAAAGTATCATCATATTTTGCAGAAATTACACCAATTGATACCGACATAAAAAACAGCACAAACGCATACAAAATATAACGTCGATATTGAAACACAATAAGGGGAACTTCTGTTTTAAAAAAAGAAACTATCCTATTGGTTTCTTGCCTTTTTGTTTTATAAATTTTTTGATAAATGATCGAAACCAAGTAGTTTAAATAGGTAACAGTTTTGCTTTTTGGATAAAAAGTTTGAGAAAATGACAAATCATTCACCAATTGAATATACAAATTGGCTATTTCATCAGGATTTTTTTTAGTTTTGCCAAAAATAGCTTGCTCGGTATCAAGCCACTTTTGTTTGTTTTGTTTTATGAATGCTATTTCTCTCATTGAATGCTAAAATATAAAATATGTTGCAAATAACAATAAATACGACACAAAATGTCAAAATAAATTTTTTGGCCGCCTCGATAGGCGAAAGATTATTAGCATTCATGGCAGATTTGACCATTCAAATTGCCTATTTGATTGCTGTTTTTTGGGGCATTTTTGTCGGTTTAGGCCTTGGAAATGCGATAGAAGCATTAGATAGTTGGTCAAAAGGTGCGATTAGCTTGTTTTTTATGCTCCCAATATTGCTATATACCTTACTTTTTGAAAGTATTTTTGAAGGGCAAACTCTTGGAAAAAAATTGTTAAAAATAAAAGTTGTCAAAATAGATGGCTATCAAGCCTCGTTGGGCGATTATTTGATACGTTGGCTTTTTCGATTGATCGAAATTTTTTCAAACGGTGGCGTTATCAGCATGGTTTGTATTGTAATCAGCCAAAAATCACAACGGTTGGGCGACATCGTTGCGGGTACAGCCGTGATTTCGATGAAGCAAAAAATATCTATAAACAGTACTATTCTTGAAGAAATTGATGCCAATTATGTTCCTATATATCCATCAGTCATCAAACTTTCAGACAATGATATCCGCATTATTAAAGATACTTTTTTGGAAGCAAGAAGCAAACAAGATTATAAAAAAATTGCACTTTTGACCCAAAAAATTGAATCTGTTACTGCTATCAAAAACCAATCTGGCAACGATGTAGATTTTGTAAAAACCGTCTTGAAAGATTATAATTTTTATACACAAACCATGATTTGATTATAATCAACTTGCTGATTTTTAGCAATTTGAATAAAAAAATCAACGAAAAAAGAATTGCAAACCACTATTAATTGTATATTTACAAAATGATTTTAAAAAAAATAAACGAAAACCTTCAAAAAGCATTGGCAGAAAACCAATTAATTGAAGCCAACGAAATGCAGTTTGACACTTTTTCAACCATCAAGAGCGGCGCAGATTGTTTGATTATTGGGCCTCCAAAATCTGGAAAAACCACTACTATTGTCCTCAATGTCATCCAACAACTTGTAGAAGAAGGCGAAGAATCACCACGCGCACTGATTGTTGTTGAAGACAAAGCCAAGGTTTTGGAAATGGAAACATTGTTTGAAAAATTTGGCAATTATACCAACCTAAGGGTTTTTGGGGTGCATGACAAAGGTGATATGGAATTTGACAAAAACTATATTTCAACCGGAATAGATGTACTTATTGGAACGCCAAACAGATTGAGCGAAATGTTTACAACAGCAGGATACAACGTTAACAGGCTAAAAATGTTTGTGTTAGATGATGCGGATCCAATTTTGAAACTGCGACACGAAACCAAATTGATGCGCATTTCAAACAGTATTTTAAAAACACAACGTATTATTTTTACAGAAAGTTGCACAGAGCGGGTTGAAATGCTTGCCGAAAAAATGCTTGTTGAACCTTTTATCTTCGATTTTGAAGACTAAAAAATACAAAGTCAAGTTAATATTGATTCGTTGCCAATAAAACCAACGTGCATGCAACCTCAAACTTGATCCCGTTGAGGGTCAACAATTGATAAAACTCTGGATTTTCGGTTCCCGGATTGAAAACAACCCTTTTGGCTCCAGATTCAATGATATAATTATAATAATCACGCTGCCGTAGCGGATTCAAATAAAGCGAAACCGTGTGGATTTGTGACAGTGGAATTGCCTTTGTATAAATTTTTATGCCTGCAACTTCGCCAGTATTTTGACCAATTGCCATCACAGAATGTCCTTTTTCTACCAACATCGAAATCGCTTTAAAAGCATACCGATCAGGCTTTGTAGAAGCCCCAAGAACCAACGTTTTTTTGTTTTTCATAGCGCAAATTTACAAAAAATCAACCCATTGCAGTTATTTTGGTAGATTTATTTATATTTGTATGTCAAAAACCTCAAAATACAAATCAAATTCCATGAAGAAAATTATTATCACACTTTCGATATTTCTTTTTATAGCAAGCTGCAAAACCTCACAAACCAAAATTTCGACTGCCCAAGCCAATCTCAACGAATTGGTAGAAATCATGCAAGGCAGTTATTCCTCTGAAAAACAATCAATTATAGACACAAGTTATTTCAATATTTCGTTGAAAATGATACCTATCTGGAAAAACAAAGGACACTATTTGTATGTGGAGCAAGCCCTTTTTAAAAAACAAGACAAACCATACCGCATCAGAATATACAAACTTTCGCAAACCAACGAAAACGAATTTATGAGCGAAATACACACCATCAAAAACGAAAAACGTTGGATAGGAATGTGGAAAAATCCAGAGGCATTTGACACCTTGAACCCAAACGATATCGACCTCAAAAAAGGCTGCGAAGTGATTTTGAAGCGCATCGCCAACAACAAGTTTGACGGACAAACCGGCATCAAAACTTGCCCAAGCGAACTGCGAGGCGCAAGCTATGCTACCTCCAAAGTGAGCATTTTCAAAAACCAAATCATCTCTTGGGATCAAGGATTTGATAAAACCAACAAACAAGTTTGGGGCGCCGAAAAAGCAGGATATATATTTGAGAAATTGTAGTTGTATAGATCGGCTGGCCGTATTTTAATGTTTGGTAAAACCTATATAAAGCACATTTTTTTCAAAAAACTGGCTCCGAGTTTTTTACAAAACAAATTTTGTATGTTTTTTTGTCCAAAAAGACCTCCTCAAAATTACCCAATTTTACATTATCCAACAATTCTTTAATAACAAAATTTTCTTGTTTCGCACTAAGCGACGCCTGACCTAATTTTCCTTTTTTTGGATATAAGTATGCAAAATAAAGTTTTTTATCGATTATCATTGCAAAAACATAAAGCCTATAAGAAGAACTTTTGCCAGAATTATAGCTTATTCGTAATTTGGCTATCGGGTTTTTTGATGAAGCGTTTAAGCGCATTGCCGAACAATTTGTCATAATTTGTTCCACAGATAAATTAAAAACAGATTCAATTAATGCCATTTCACAATCCTGATAAGAATTGTTTTTGAGCAAGATCCTAACTTTTTGTACAAATGATTCTTGAAAATAATAATTCATCAAACATCGTCTAATTGTTTACACAAATTCTTAAAATCTTCGTTTTTTCGCAAATCAAAAACAATATGCTCAATTTGTTTGATTGTTTCAATATGAAACTCAATTTCATGTTTCAAAATTTTGAACTCCGCTTTAAACCAACCTTTTGGCGCATAAATTTTTCGCTGAGTAGTATAAAAATTTTTAAAATGTTTATCTGCTTCTTTGCCCATTGTCAAAAAACCTTTAATAATAACCTCGTCTGTTTGGGACAAATTGTCCAGCCAAGTTATTTTTATCAAAAGTTTGCTTAATTTTTGAAGCCCTTTAGAAAGCAAAACAAGCTCCGCCTTTTTGTCAATAATGTGATCTAGTATTTTATTAACACGATCATTTTCATTCAAAGAATAAGAATAGGAAGCCACAATTTTGGTCGATATATTTTCTAAAGTTGCTGTCATAATGGTTCAAAAATACAAAAAAATAAAATAAAATACAAAAATATTAATCTAATTCCTTCTCAAACCAATTTCAACCAAAAAAAAACCATTTTTTGAAAACGATGCTTTCAAAAAATGGTTTTATAAAATTCCATTTGAAATCTAACCCAAATAGGTTTTCAAAATCTTACTTCTCGAAGTATGCTTCAACCTGCGAATCGCTTTTTCCTTAATCTGACGCACACGCTCACGAGTCAAATCAAAGGTTTCGCCAATCTCTTCCAATGTCATCGGATGCTGATCGCCCAAACCAAAATACAACCGAACAACATCTGCCTCACGAGGCGTCAAAGTTTCTAACGAACGCTCAATCTCTGTGCGCAAAGACTCCTGAATCAATTCGCGATCCGGATTTGGCGACTCGCCAGAGCGCAAAACATCATACAAATTTGAATCCTCACCCTCAACAAGCGGCGCATCCATAGACAAGTGACGTCCAGAGTTTTTCATACTCTCCTTCACATCATTCACCGTCATATCCAATTCCTTGGCAATCTCCTCGGCACTCGGCGGACGCTCATTAGACTGCTCCAAAAGCGCATACATTTTATTAATTTTATTAATCGATCCAATTTTATTGAGCGGCAACCTCACAATACGAGATTGCTCTGCCAAAGCCTGCAAAATCGACTGTCTAATCCACCAAACCGCATACGAAATGAACTTAAAACCGCGCGTTTCATCAAACCGTTGCGCCGCTTTGATCAAACCCAAATTGCCCTCATTAATCAAATCCGGAAGCGTAAGCCCTTGATTTTGATACTGTTTGGCAACCGAAACCACAAAACGCAAATTCGCCTTTGTCAATTTTTCCAACGCCTGCTGATCGCCAGCCTTGATTTTTTGAGCCAATTCAACCTCCTCATCAGCCGTGATCAAATCAACCTTGCCAATCTCTTGCAAATATTTGTCCAACGACGCCGTTTCACGATTCGTAACCTGCTTTGTAATCTTGAGCTGTCTCATGTTTTTACCTTAAAATTAAGTATTCAAATCATTATACGCAACCAACACCAAAAAAGTTACATTTTTTTTTGTTTTTTGGCGCACACCTCCCGTACAGCACACCACCCGTCCCGCTGCACGCTATATCTTTTTGGATTTTCTGAAAAAGAAAACCCAAAAAGGATGCCGCTACATCGGGGCGATTATAGACTTATTGGGTTTGCAAGACGTTATTCGTAGGGTGTTGATTGTCAACCGCAAATGGTTGCCCAAACAAAGTAGTTCGTTTTCATAGCCTTCTGCATAGTTTTGCTACACATTTATTAAGAAAGCGGAACCGATTTGAGATATATACTGGAATTATTAGGACATAGTAGTAGTATGACAACATTGATTTATACCCATGTAAGTACACGAAATTTACAACAAATAAAAAGTCATTTTGATGATTTGTAAAAAAAAAGTGTATATTTGTTAAATATAACGCTACTGAGTATCGCCAATCTACCCATGAAGTGATTGATATACGCTGTAAAGTATGGCATATATGCAAGTTATCTGCCATTCTACACGTGACCTTGCTAACAATCAACAGACCAACAAAAAGAATTATTTAGACAATTAAAATTCTTTCATTTTACGACAAAACTTAACTCATTTTTCGTAAATTTACACCCATAAATGAACTGTAATAAATTATTCAAATGAGTAACTATAAAATAAAGGAAAATATGTCATATACAGAAGTCTGTGGGAGTGATAGTTTGAATATAGTTGAAGAACCACAATTTGAAATGAAATTCAATTCAACAAAATCGACATTGCCTAAAAACAAGACATTCAAAGTTGTTTCACTTTTTAGTGGGTGTGGTGGTCTTGATTTAGGTTTTAATGGAGATTTTAATTTTAGAAATATACATTACAAAAAAAACAAATTTAGTATTGAATTCGCAAACGACATTGACGCATCAGCAGAATATGTATATAATTCAAATCAAAAATTTTTCGGTAAACACAAACTTAACAAAAACGATATTAAGAATGTGGACTTTAAAAAAATTCCCGATTTTGATTTTTTAATTGCAGGTTTTCCTTGTCAGCCATTTTCAAATGCAGGGTTAAGAAAAGGAATAGATGACGATAGAGGTAATTTATTTGAAGAATGCGAAAAACTACTTATAGAAGGATTAAGCAGAAAGAATAAGCCTGTCGGCTTTGTTTTTGAAAATGTAAAAGGCATAATGTCTTCAAAAATGGCAGACGGTACAACAATTCCTGACGAAATAGTAAGAAGAACAGAAAAATTAGGCTTTAAAGTAAATTACAAATTATGTAAAACCAGCGACTATGGTGTTCCAAGCAATAGACAACGATTAATTATAGTTGGCATTAGAGAAGATATAGGATATTTTGATTATAATTTAATGGACGAAGTAGTTTACGAAAACAATTTACCAAATGACAAATACAAACCATACGAGCTATATTTAGGTTCTATATTATGCGACATACCGAAAAATGCACCTCAAAAAAATGATTTTTGGGCATATTCACCAGGTGGACAATATATGGTAGATAAAATTGCACCTTGCATTGACGGAAAAGTAGCACTTAAAAAATTTAAAAACAAATTACCATTAAAAGAAATTTCTGCAACTATACAAACAGGAAGGTCATGGAAAAATATGAATCCTGCTGATATGTCAGAAAGGTTTTTGAAAATATGGAACAATCCTAAAAAATATCACGCCCCAAATTTTTACAGACGATTTGCATTAGGCGAAATCAATGGTACAATTACGGCTTCCGCACAACCTGAAAATTGTGGAATTACACATCCTTTTGAAAATCGCAGATTTTCAATTCGAGAAATAGCAAGAATTCAGTCATTTCCAGATGATTTTGAATTTCCATTTACAACAATTGCTAATTCTTACAAAGTAATTGGCAATGCAGTTCCACCAATATTTGCTTGGGTTTTGGCACAAGCATTGCAAAAACATTTATAAATGACTAATTTAAACCACACAAAGGCATACATTCTTGGTTTATTGGTTGGTGGTGGAAAAATCGACAAACATACTTTTATTATTGATTTGCCATATAAGAAATGGGGAATGGATACAAAAAGAATGAATGTAATTGCAACCGACATATTGACGAGGATTTGTAATTATTTTAACTCTACATACAAATTCAATGTAACGTATGAAATTGGAAACAGCAAATGGTTAATCAAACCAATTGACGGCTCGGACTTTTCAGAAGTTATTGAAGACTTAAATTCTTTGGGTTTGCCAACAGGTGGTTTTTTATTGGCAAAGGCTAATTTGATAAAAGCAAAAAGCATACTTAAAGACATTCAAGTTGAAAGTTTTTTATCAGGTATTTTTGATGCAAGAGCAAGTTTAACATTATCACATAGACGATTTACTGACGATGCACCAGTAGTTTCAATTGAAATTCCCGGTAGTACAAAAAACTTTTTATTTGTGGTTCAGCTTTGTTCTTGGCTTACTGAACTAGGTTCTGTAACAGACCAAATTTTATATAATCACCCAAATCAACATTCATCTTCTGACCCAAATTATAAAGGTTGGAAAAAAGGTTTTAAAATCAGATTTTTAGTTAAATCGTTTTTGACAAATCATTCATTTGCATTACAAGCAAAAGCAATTGATATTACAAACATCAAAAAGACACAAAACAAGGAAGAACAAACACCTTGTTATTTGCGAAAATTAAGAAAACCAAGTGCTGTAAGTGTTCATATTGACCAAAATTCTAACGAACTTCCTATCGAAGTTCGCAATAAATTATTTTTTCATTATCATCATTTTTGTGCGTTACTGAATTGTCCATTTGCACCAGTCGAAGAAATCAAAAAGTTAGTGAAAAATGCAAAAGAATACATAACATTTTTTCCACGACTTACAAAAGACAATTTTGATGTTTTGAATTCACAGTTTGACAGCATAAAAGACATTTACTTTCCCGAAAGTACCAAGTACGAGTTTGAAATAGCCGTTGAAAATGCTATTGATAACGAAGATTTGAGCCATTTTATAGGTATTGACCAAGGCATTGCTTATCTATTTGCGACAGAACTAAACGGCAAGAGACATACGGGTTCAATGAGTGAAATACTCAAATTGAATGAAGCAAAATTCATAACGATTTACAGTTATGATGAAAATTTTGACAGCCCAATTTTAGTTAGAAATTTGAAAAATGATAGAGCCTTTATCTGCTCATCAATAGACAACTCATTGAACCAAAAAATTATAAACCAAAAAATTAAAATAAGCGGACTGTCCGTTTCAATATTAGACAATGAATGAAATTAGCTACTATAAAGAATTTGCAGAAAAATTCACTTCTTACCTAACATCATATTTAGGAAGTGAATTTAAAATATACTATTCATTGAACAAGAATTTAGACTCAATGGTAGAAGATTTGGAACAACAATCAAAAGTAACCATAGCAAATGACAACACATATATTCCTAAACTTAAATTAGATATTTGCTTTGCAATTATCAATAAAACAGAGGATGTTAAGTTGATATTAATTGAAGCAAAATACCTCAATCAGTTAAGTTTAAAAGACTATTCTCAACTTGTAGGCTATTTGCAAGTTGCAAAAAATATAAGTTTAGGTTTGTTACTATTAATTCAAAAAGGACATTCACCAAACAAACTTTCAAATGACTTTCAAGAAATTGTAAGTTTGAAAAAACTACCTATGGACTGGATATTAAACTTAAACACTTTTGGCGAAGAACATCACTTTAAGACAGGTATTATAAGTTACATTCCAAGTAACGGAATTGATTGGATTAACACAAAGGAATTGAAAGGAGTATCATCATTTGAAGAACTTATAGACCAAATAAAGGGCTAACAATTTACAAAAACTTTACACGATGGAAAGAAGAACGGCACATTACAACCAGCCTTTCCTCGTCCCCGAAAAGCCAACAATGAATTGCAATCATCGAATACCGACAAAAAATATAACAAATGTTATAAACTCCAATTGAACGGAACCGTCAATTTTATCACCTCTATGGGGTTATCGTAAAGTTTTGTTGCCATCTCAAATCCGTTATTGAACCTCTTTTTTTATGTTAGTTGTATTTAATCATATCTGTATAGTACAAAATTTTCGGTATCACAGCTACCGTAGATTTAGTCCAACCACAACCGTTAGTGATAATAATTTTACAAATATTACATAAAATCAAAATATTGTACATATTTTTGTACAAATTATAATAATTATGGTAGTAGCAAATATTTCAGATTTCAGAAAAGATATTAAATCATACTTTGATAGAGTAGCATTAAACTTTGAAATATTTGCTACTACCATAATTATTATAATTTGTACAAAAATATGTACAATATTTTGATTTTATGTAATATTTGTATAATTATTATCGCAAACGCTAGTGGTTGAACTAAACCTACAGTAGCTGTAATACCGAAAATTTTGTACTATACAGATATAATTAAATACACCTAACATAAAAAAAAGAGGTTCAATAACGGATTTGAGATGGCAACAAAACTTTACGATAACCCCATAGAGGGGATAAAATTGACGGTTCCGTTCAATTGGAGTTTATCTCATGGACAATATTTTTTGTCGGTATTCGATGATTGCAATTCATTGTTGGCTTTTCGGGGACGAGGAAAGGCTGGCTTTTGTATGATGCCGTTTTTGTTTAATGTTTCTTTATTTCTTCCGCAGTTCGGGTATTTATAACTGCGGAAGTTATAAATTAATTTGCAGGAAGCATAAATACAAATGAAGTTGCCGTAAATGTAAATACAGGATAAATAAATATAAATGAAGGAAGCATAAATGTAAACGCAGTACTTATATATATAAATGCGGTACGCATATTTATAATTGTTGTTGGCATATTTATTTCGGGAGGTGTCATATATATAAAAGTGGTTTGCAGTTTTATGTTTTGGTTCGGTAATTATTTTACTTTCCTAAATTCTATTCCTTTTACTTGGGCGAATTGTGGTGATGTAGCTCCGTATATTGATTTTATGTATTTCTTTACTTCGGTAGCGATATCAAAAAGACCTGTTGTTGGTGTGTATAATGTGCTGTTGCGACCAATTCTTGAATTGCTAATGTTGGTATATGCAGTTGCTACTGCGTTATTTTTGGCGGTTAGGTCGGCTTGTTTGGCTGTTAATGTTACAATTTTTAAGTCGACTTCGTTTGGTGCGTAACTTGGTTCTGACTGTAAAATTGAAATTAATCCTGCAAGATGCTGAATTTGTTGGTCATAAGATTGTTGGCTTGTAGATATTGTGGTTGGTGCTGGTGCGTTTGGGTCTTCTGATGTTGTTATTGCGGATGCTCTAATACCTTGCATTTTTTTGTTAAATGCTTTTGCATCGGCAACTTTTTGGTTTGTGGCATCGGTGGTTTGCAGGGCGTTGATTAATCTTGTAGAAAGAGATTTTAAATTGCTGAAAGCAACAACTCGCTCGTTTACTTTGTTATTATAAGCGGTGTTTTTGGTGATAACATCGGCTAAACTTGTTTGTGATGTTGTTGATAATGTTACCAATTGTGGCAACTTTAATGCGTTTTTAGTTGGGTTGTAGATTGCTCCGTAACCTGTTACGAATGTAATTAAATCTTGAAAATTTGCAACGTTTTTTGCGTGTCCAGTTTCTGATGTTGATGCCATAAATTTAGATTTTAAATTGTTAATAAAATTGATTTTATTCTAGAACGAATTATTTTTGAATTTATTTTGTACCAAGAAAGCTTTGAAAATAAAAAAGTAGTTTTTGGCGAAGC
>JANNBA010000166.1:0-2708 GCA_031384845.1 Bacteroidota bacterium | reverse complement strand
TTCAAATAATATTTCATTTGTTGGATTAGTTCCAACTTCTCCAAAAAGAAACGTAATGAAATTTATATTATTTAGATTTCTGGTTTTTAATTCAGTAATTAACTCTTCGAAAAAATATTTGGAATCAAGTAAATTGTCCTGATTTTTAATTAAACTATTTATTTCTAATTTTTCAAACCACCAACTTTCAATATAATCTTCGTCATAATATTCAAGTTCAGCGTCTTTTCCAAATTGTGATATTGAGTTCGCTTCATTTTCATAATCAAATTTCAAGTAATCTTGATAAAACTCCTTTTCGGTTTTAAATTTTCCAATCCAAACACAGATTATCTTTTTTGTACTCATTTTTCTAAAATGTTTGCTAACTAATAAATACACGAAAGTTCTTGCGTTTTTAACATTTTTTTATTTTGATTGCAATTTCAAATACTTATCAAGTATAATATTATTTTTTTTTAAAACAAATAATTATTAATTTTTTTTAAAATCATCTTTTTTGTCTAGCTTGTTTATTAGCTGGTCTAGTGGACTTTGTATTTTATCTGCTATTTTACTGCTAAGGTGTGTGTAGATGGTTGTGGTTTTGATGCTTGCATGTCATAGAAACTGTTGTATGTAGCGGATGTCGGTTCCGTTTTCTAATAAATGTGTGGCAAAACTATGAAGCAGGCTATGAAAACGAACTACTTTGTTTGGGCAACCATTTGCGGTTAACAATCAACACCATACAAATAACGTCTTGCAAACCCAAAAAGTCTCAATTCGCCCCGATGCAGCGGCATCCTTTTTGGATTTTCTTTTTCGGAAAATCCAAAAAGATATAGCGTGCAGCGGGACGGGTGGTGTGGGATAGGGGAGGTGTGCGCCAAAAAACTAAAAATTATGCCGTTTATTTATTCTATGGTGATGGTTTTTTCGTCGATGCCGAGTCCGATGATTTTTAGGGATTTCCACTGTTTTGGCAAAAGGCCTTTGTTGTATTTGAACCCGTTATCGGTTTGTTCTACGCCGCCAAAACCGTAAATTATTGCCTGTAGCATTGCGCCGGCGCCGGTTGCAAAATAGGGGTTATTGCTGTTTGCGGATTCTGAAAACACCCCAAATGGTGGGCGGCTGTTGGGCAAATAGGCTTTTACAAAATGGTCGTAGGCTTTGGTTTGGTCGCCCAATCGGGCATACAATACCGATACGATTCCGTGGGCCATTGCGGGGCCATCTTTTTTGTCGATTTTTTCGACATAGTAGTCTAAATCTTTGATTATCTGTGCTTTGTCTGTAATAATATGGAGTGGATAGGCCAGCAAATTGGCGTCTCCTTGCTTGATGGCTTGTCCGTCATATCCTTTGTATTCTTGGGTGATGCCGTTTTTGGTGTGAATGACCAAATTATTGGAGACTTCGATCCATTTTGGGTCCACTTTTTCGCCCAAAATGGTGGCGGCCTTGATGGTGTTTTTTAGTGCTTCGATGGCTGATGCGTTTGTAAAAGCGTTGTCGTCAACGTGTTGTGCATATTCGTCTGCGCCAACTACATTAAGGATTGAGTAGCTATTATCTGGGTTTTTTATGACACGGCTTGTCCAAAAATCGGCTGTTTCTTTGAGCACTTTATATTCAGATTTGAGCCAGGTTTTGTCTTGGGTCATGGCATAATAATTCCAAAAAGCGATGGCTACGTCTGCGGTGATATGTTGTTCAAAAATGCCTGTTAGTGCCCATGTTGGTGTTGCTTCTTCGCCTGTATCGTCGCTTTCCCAGGGATACATAGCGCCTTTGTAACCATAAATGGTGGCTTTTTGTTTGGCTTTCTGCAACCGATCTGATCTATAATCAAGACAGGATTTTGCCATTTCGGGTTGCAATGCTAATAGTGTTGGATACATCCAAAGTTCGGAATCCCAAAAAATATGCCCGTTGTAGCCTTGTGAGGAAAGCCCCATCGGTGCTACGCTTTGTCTGGTTTCTGGGCGAATATAGGAGTAGAGGTTGTAGAGTGCAAAGCGCACGCGTTGCTGTGCGTCTAAATCGCCGGTGATTTGAATATCGCCTGTTTTCCAGAGCGCATCCCAAGCTTTGTAGTGTCTGTCTAAAAGTTTGTCTATGCCTTCTTGCAGCGCAAATATAGGTTGTCTTTCAGACTCATTGAGTGGGTCTGTAATGTCTTTTGAGGTGCAAATTCCGCCGGCAATTGCAAAACGGTATTTTTGGCCTTTGGATAATGTTTTTGTAAATCCAACTTCGTCTCCGGTTTGTGTCAGCGCTTCGGTTTGCTGGTCGAACAAAAAGGTTGTGGATGCCGAAATGGTATATTTTCCGCGCAAAGTTTTGGCTGTTGTGCCAAAAACGGGCATCAAAAACTGATTGTCTTTGAGCACTCGAAACTGCCGTTTTGCGTCTTTGAGTTCTTCTGGCACGACCATATAATTGTTGGCTTGTATGCTAATGTCTTTGGTTGGTGTAATTTCTATAATGGCCATGGCAGAGTAGGGTATTGCTCGGTTTGCCAAAATGGTATAGCTAATATTGGCAGCATCTTTAAACGAAAAGGAAGTGGTGCTTGTGCCTTGATTCATCGAAACTACTTGGCTCCAATTGTCGATATTATTGCCTTCAATAAGCTGATTGTCAATGCTTAGATGCAAATTCAGAAATTCTATTCCGCGAACTATTCTGCTGATTCCGTTTTCGGGACTTGCTTCATAAAC
>JANNBA010000121.1:0-1826 GCA_031384845.1 Bacteroidota bacterium | reverse complement strand
CGATTTTTATTTCTAACAAAAAAACGTGTAAACTAATAATAATTTGTAAAAAAAAGAAAATAAAATAAAAAAACGTCCGATAAAAGCTAGAGTTACCTTGACCCTGAAAAGACAACAATGAATTGCAATCATCGAATACCGACAAAAAATATAGTCCATGAGATAAACCCCGGTTGAACGGAACCGTCAATTTTATCATATCTATGGGGTTATCGTAAAGTTTTGTGGAGATTTCGCAGCCGTTATTGTACCTCTTTTTTTTATGGATGCGATTTCGCTAATTTTTGTAGCGTTTTGCTCGATTCACAAACTTGTTGAATCTTAATTCATATTGATATTATTTTTTTCATATTAGATATATTTAATTAGATTTGCAAAGTACAAAAATTTCGGTATCACAGCTACCGTAGGTTTATTTCAACACGGGTTTGGCAAAAGTGGCGGTTCGGTTCTCCGCATCAACATTTGTGGTGAAAATCGCCACCTTCGCCAAGCCCAAAACGTTATCGGTAATTATTTTGAAAAACATACTTACAAATAGAAATATATTTTGTACTTTTACACCGTGAAAAATAATTCGTATATAAGATTTACAGATGAGCAGTTATCCAAAATTGGAAATACACTCATATATTTATGCCAAAATATACCGCATTTATCAAAAACCAAGATTTTAAAATTACTTTATATTTTAGACGAATTATCAATTAAAAAAAGTGGAATTCCATTCTTAAATTTACAATACAAAGTGTGGAAATTTGGGCCTGTTTCCGAAGAAATTTTTATAGATTTATCTTCTGAAATTGCACTTTTAAAAAAATATGTTGCTAGAAGTAGCGATGACGATAATCATATTGTTTCAGCAAATATTTTTGACGATGGGGAATTCTCAGATAACGACATAAATTTAATGGATTTTGTTGTTAAAAGTTTTGGTTCAAAATCCGCAAAAGATTTAATTTCTTATACTCATCGAATAAATTCGCCGTGGTACATTAGTGCAAAAGAAAATTCGGTTTTAGAACTTTTAAAAACTGAAAAGATTAATAATACTGAATTTATAATCGACTTAGTTAGAATAGTTGAACACGATTTTCGTAAAAAAGAGATATATCTTCAATATACCGAATCGAATTAAAAATGTATACCGAAGGAAATATTATATATTTTGACCCTTTTTATTTTAAAAATGGAAACAAAGCAAAAGAAAAATATTTTGTAGTTTTGAAGACTTTTGATCACAAAACTATTTTAGCTTCATTACCAACTCGAAAAGATTCAATTCCAGAAAAAGATGTTATAGAAAATGGTTGTATTGAATTGCCTGATATAAATATGAACTGTTTCGTAATTTCGCCGAATATTGCAGTTACTGAATGTGGAAAACATTTTGATTTTAAAACACATCTGTACGGATATGAAATTGATTCATATGAAAATGAATCAATGCTTGAAATTTATCAAATTGAAGGAACAGATTATATTATTTGGGGTAAAATGAAAAAGCAAATATATGATGCGTTGATGGAATGTTTTAAAAAATCTAAATCAGTAAAAAGAAAATTTAAAGTGCTATTATAATAACTTCTGCCAAAAACTAGAGTTTCATCGACCCTGAAAAGCCAACAATAAATTGCAATCATCGAATACCTACAAAAAATATAGTCTATGAGATAAACTCCGGCTGAACGGAACCGGCATGTTTGCAACATTCTAAGGGTTATCGTAAAGTAATTGAGGCGTTGTAATTGGTGTTTTGTCCTTAGTATTATTAATTACAAATGGGTTTCTATACTTGAAAGCACACATTTTTTTGAGCTTTGTTA
>JANNBA010000063.1:0-1825 GCA_031384845.1 Bacteroidota bacterium | reverse complement strand
TAGGTGTCTTTGGGCAGCGGGTCTTAGGTATTCATGAATTGTTGCATCGCCCTGATGCAGCGGCATCCTTTTTGGATTTTCTTTTTCTGAAAATCCAAAAAGATATAGCGTGCAGCAGGACTGATGGGGTAATGAAATGGGGAGGCGTGTGCCAAAAAAAAAACCGCTCATTAGGCGGCTATTTATTTTTGAAATCTAAAATTAATTTTGTTCCAACAACGATTTTTTCTTTTCTAAAACATTAACTTCTTGTTTTACAACAACTTCGCCCTTAATTTTTAGAGCTACTTTGCCTCCTTCATAGTTTACTGCATTAGACTCTACCGTTATTGTTTTTCTGATTGTGCCGGGATTCATATTGTATTTTACGTCTATTTTGCCTGTTTTTCCGGGCATAATTGGCTCTGTGGGTTTGGATGGCACGGTACAACCGCAAGTCGATTGGACGTTGGTGATGATTAGCGGTGCGTCGCCGGTGTTTGTAAACTCGAATGATCTGATACCGCTGTCAGATTCTTTTGAAACGGTACCATAATCTATGGTATTGTCTGCGGCTTTGAATTCTATTTTGGCTCCAGACTGACCAAAAACGCCTAAACTCATTAGCAAAAATGCTCCCAAAAACATTGTATTTTTCATTTTATTTTATTTTAATTCCGTCTGTAAAATTACTTTCTTTTAATTAATTTGCAAATTATTAAATCTAAATTTTTTATCCAATCTTAATTATTTACTTTTGCAACAATTACAAAAAACATACCAAAGATATTTTTTGCTTTTTTTGGAGCACAAACTTTTGGTTTATTTTCAAATGCGCACCTGCTGTTCGCTATATCCACGCCACCAGATTTGGCTTTACAAGACTACAATCTTGGCGTGGGATGCCGCTTCCATCAGGGCTATTTCTAATGGTCTGTGTTTTTTTTGATGTTGCCAAAATAATACTAAAAACAAACAAAAATGTCGATTCCTGCTCAATTTGAAGCTCAAAAAATAGAAGAAAAATGGTACCAATATTGGACTGAAAACAACTATTTTCATTCCACACCAGACCATAGAACACCATATACCATCGTGATACCACCACCAAACGTGACTGGTGTGCTACACATGGGGCACATGCTCAACAATACCATTCAGGATGTACTCATTAGACGTGCCCGCCTCAAAGGATTCAATGCCTGCTGGGTGCCTGGCACAGACCACGCCTCGATTGCTACGGAGGCCAAAGTGGTTGCCAAACTAAAAGCAGAGGGCATCAACAAAAATGATTTGACACGTGATGAATTTTTGTCACACGCCTGGGAATGGACAGACAAATATGGTGGTGTAATTCTGGATCAACTCAAAAAATTAGGAGCCTCCTGCGATTGGGAGCGCACCAAGTTTACGATGGACCCCAATATGTCTGCAGCTGTAATTCGTTCTTTTGTAGATCTTTATAACAAGGGACTTATATATAGAGGATATAGAATGGTCAATTGGGATCCCGAGGCCAAAACCACCCTTTCTGACGAGGAGGTCATTTTTGAGGAGCAGCAAGCCAAATTATATTATATTAATTATCAAATTGAAGATCTTGAAAATTTGAATCAAGCCCCAATTTATTTGACAATTGCCACTACAAGACCCGAAACCATTTTTGGCGATACCGCAATATGTATCAATCCAAACGACGAACGCTTTTTTTATTTAATTATGTATTCTTTTTTCTCGGCTATCGGTTGGTAATTTTGGTTCCCGTTGAAAAAACGACGCTTTCTGACGAGGAGGTTATTTACGAAGAGCAGCAGGGAAAACTTTTCTATTTAAAATATAAAATTCA
>JANNBA010000042.1:0-5956 GCA_031384845.1 Bacteroidota bacterium | reverse complement strand
AGGTTAGGTCGGGCATCGGCCCAGGGATACTATCCTTGGAGCTGTACAGGTGTAAATGTAGCGTGAATATTTAATTTCACAAATATAAAAGTGCTTAAATCAATTAATAAATCCGAAAGTTAGGAGTTGCATAGTTACCTGAGTTCGATTATTAGCGCATTGATAGCTGATTGGTTTTCATTCTTCAAATAGTCATTATAGCATACCGTTTTAGAATTTCTTGAAAACCCTATAAGTCTAAAATCGCCCTGATGCAGCGGCATCCTTTTTGGATTTTCTTTTTCAGAAAATCCAAAAAGATATAGCGTGCAGCGGGACAGGTGGTGTGCGGTACGGGTGGTGTGCGCCAAAAAAGCGACACTTGGTTTTTGTTTTTTTGGGGCTTGGTTTTTTCTGTCAGTCCCAAAAAGCGGGAGCCAGAGACCGACCCGATAGGGGCACGCACGCCCATAATAAAAAATGCAATTACCTATATTTTAGATAATTGCATTTTAAAAGTACGGATAATAGGACTCGAACCTACACGCCTTGCGGCACCAGATCCTAAGTCTGGCATGTCTACCAATTTCACCATATCCGCAAAATTTGTGTGCAAATATAGTGTTTTGTTTGGGGTTTCAAAAATATAATCGATTTTTTATTGGTTTTTTAACTGCGGATTTCAAAATAAGATTCAAATTTTAGAAGTTTGTTGCTTTGGGTTGTTTTGCTATCTTTGTCAAATAAAAAAACCTAAATGGGATTAGTAACTGCAAAAGAGGTCGCAAAAGCTATAAATGCTACCAAATACGGTGTGATTGGTACTTTTTTGGGCTGGATTTTGATGCGTGTTTTTCAGCTCTCAAAACTGAATGCGATCTATGACAAAAACAAGCACAAGAAAGATATTGTTTTTTTGAATGCTGTTTTAGACCAGCTCGAAATTAAATTTGAAATCCCAGACGAAGATTTGAAAAGATTGCCCAAAAGCGGCGCTTATATCACCATTTCAAACCATCCGCTAGGCGGAATAGATGGCGCATTGCTACTCAAATTGATGTTGGAGCGGGAACCCAATTTTAAGATTATTGCTAATTTTTTGCTCCACCGTATCGAGCCGCTAAAGCCATTTATTATGCCGGTAAACCCATTTGAAAATCACAAAAATGCCAAATCAAGCCTAGTTGGTATCAAAGAAACCTTTCGGCATTTGAGCGATGGAAAACCCTTAGGGATGTTTCCGGCAGGCGAAGTTTCGAGCTACAAAGACGGAAAATTAGTTGTTGACAAACCTTGGGAAGAAGGGGCGATCAAGGTGATTAGAAAAGCACAAGTGCCAGTGATACCCATCTATTTTCACGCAAAAAACAGCAGGCTTTTTTATTTATTATCAAAAATAGATGACACCCTTCGTACGGCAAAACTGCCGTCTGAATTGTTTTCTCAAAAAAAGAGGATTATCAAAGTGCGCATCGGAAACTCCATCTCTGTTATCGAACAAAATGAGCATCAAACCATTGAAGCATACACTGATTTTTTGCGAAAAAAAACCTACCTGCTCTCGAAACCATTTGAAAAAGATCACAAAATAGTGATTCCAAATAATCTCAAAATTACCACAAAACCAAAAAAAATAGTAACCCCTGGTGATACCAAAAAAATGATACTTGAAGTAGAACTTTTGCGAAATACAGATTGCAGATTGCTGCAAAGCAACCACCTTGAAGTGTTTTTTGCCGAAGCAAAAAAAATCCCGAATCTATTGCTCGAAATTGGACGCTTGCGCGAAATAACCTTCAGAGAAATTGGCGAAGGAACCAACAAATCTATAGATTTGGACAAATTTGACAAGTATTACCGACACCTTTTTTTGTGGGACAACCACCAAAACAAAATCGCCGGCGCATATAGAATGGGCATTGGAGCAGAAATCTTTCCAAAATTTGGACTTCAAGGATTTTATGTCAATAGCCTTTTTCGGCTCGAGCCAGAGCTAAACGAAATGATGCAAAACACGATCGAAATGGGGCGCGCCTTCATCATCAAAGCGTATCAACAAAAACCAATGCCGCTTTTTTTGCTCTGGAAAGGTATAATCCACGTCACGCTTCGATATCCAGAACACAAATATTTGATGGGCGGCGTGAGCATCAGCAATCAATTTTCTGATTTTTCAAAATCACTAATGATCGAATTTATGAAATCCAATTATTATGATCCCTATGTAGCCCAATATATTTATCCAAAAAAAGAATACAAAATCAAACTCAAAGATGCAGACAAAGACTTTGTATTTGACGAAGCAGAATCAAATCTTAATAAATTTGACAAAATCATTGATGAGCTCGAGCCTGGAAACCTTCGCCTGCCGGTTTTGATCAAAAAATACCTCAAACAAAACGCAAGAGTTGTCGCATTCAACGTAGATCCGCACTTCAACAACGCCATAGATGGCCTGATGTACATTCGTATTTCTGATATTCCAGATAGCACTATGAAGCCCGTTATGGAAGAATTTCAAACCGAATTGGAACGAAAATTAGCCGAAAAAGAATTGCTTTAATTTTTTTTTGGAGCAGAACAACCGTCTCGCACACTTCCTGTCCTGCCGCACGCTATATCTTTTTGGATTTTCCGAAAAAGAAAATCCAAAAAGGATGCCGCTGCGTCAGGGCTATTATAGACCTATAGTAGCCTCAAGACCAACAGATAGGAAGCGGATATTTATGTTTGGTATTAATTCAATATCACACCTTATAAAATGTCTTATGAAACCCAATCTCATTTTCAAAAAAAAATCGGCTTGCAACGGCTTGCGTGAGGGCAAAGGCGGAGCTCTTTTGGGGCTGGCGTTTTTCAGCCAGCCCCAAAAAGCGGGAGCCGGAGACCGACCCGAAGGGGCACGCCCAAAGGAAAAAATAATTTTTGATTATTGTTTTAAACCCATCAAAATGAATTTGCTAAAATTAATTATAGCGGTTGAAAGTTGAATCTATCACTCAAATTTGCCAAAAAAAAACCTGTTGTCAGATCTTGACAACAGGTTTTTTTATGATTTTAAGAAAACACTATACCACTCCTTGTGCCAACATGGCGTCTGCCACTTTTACAAATCCGGCAATATTAGCTCCTTTTACATAGTCAACATAGCCGTTTTGATCGGTGCCATATTGCACGCATGATGCGTGAATGGCGAGCATAATATTTTTGAGACGCATATCGACTTCTTCGGCTGTCCAGCTTAATCGCAGCGAGTTTTGCGACATTTCCAGGCCAGAAGTTGCCACTCCGCCAGCGTTTGATGCCTTGCCGGGTGCAAACAGTATTTTGGCTTTTTGAAATACGATTACGGCATCTGGTGTAGAGGGCATATTGGCGCCTTCGGCTACACAGATACAGCCATTGTCAACCAGCATTTTGGCTTCGTCTTGGTTTAATTCGTTTTGGGTTGCGCAGGGCAAAGCTACTTCACAGGCTACTTCCCACGGGCGTTTGTTGGCTACAAAGCTGGCTTCGGGATAGCGCAACAAATAGTCTGAAATGCGTCCACGAAGTTCATTTTTGATTTCCATAATATGTGCCAGTTTTTGGGCATCAATTCCGGTTGCATCATATATATAGCCTGAGGAATCAGACATTGTAACTACTTTTCCGCCCAATTGTGTGGCTTTTTCTGCGGCATATTGTGCCACATTTCCTGATCCTGATACCACAACAGTTTTGCCCATAAAGCTGTCGCCTCTTGTGGCCAACATACTTTGGGCAAAATATACATCGCCATATCCTGTGGCTTCTGGGCGAATGAGCGATCCGCCAAAAGAGATTCCTTTGCCGGTGAGTACTCCTGTAAACTCGTTGCGCAAACGTTTGTATTGGCCAAACATATAGCCAACCTCACGACCACCAACACCAATATCGCCGGCTGGTACATCTGTATTGCCACCGATATGCTTGCTCAACTCTGTCATAAAAGCCTGACAAAAACGCATCACTTCATTATCTGATTTTCCTTTTGGGTCAAAGTCTGCACCACCTTTTCCGCCGCCCATTGGCAGTGTTGTAAGGCTGTTTTTGAAAGTTTGCTCAAAAGCGAGAAACTTCAAAATACTCAAATTTACGGATGGGTGAAAACGAATTCCGCCTTTGTATGGTCCAATTGCAGAGTTCATTTGAATGCGATAACCCCGATTTACTTGCGTGTTTCCGGCATCATCTGTCCATACAACACGAAACATGATAATGCGCTCAGACTCGACCATGCGCTCAAGAAGCATCTTGTTTTGGTATTTTTTGTTTTGTTCAATAAATGGAATCACCGTTTCGGCAACTTCGTGAACGGCTTGCATAAATTCGGGCTCATTTGGGTTTCTTTTGGCAACAGCTTCAACAAATGAAGAAATACTTTGTGACATTTTTATCAATTTTAGGTTTAAGAAATCGTTTTCGTTAGAAGTTACAAATATACATTTTATTCAAATATAGCCGTCATAATTTTCTATTTGACAATAGAATTATCATTTTTTTAAACATTCTTTAAAAATACAAGATAAAAGTTAGTTTTTTTAAATATTTTCGACATAATATGAACCATTTGCAACAAAATCACTCCAAAATTTGCTAATCCACAAACAAAAGTTATATTTGTAATACCATAAATCAAAAAATGATAAAGCAAAAATACCTACTATTCCTGTTTTTAATTGTTTTTTCAACCAAAGGCAGGAGCCAATTTGGCGGCTTCTCGCATGAAGTTGGTGTCATTGCTGGCCCAATATCTTTTCAGTCAGACTATGGAGAAAGCTATGATTTTAAAACTTTTTTTGGCAATTCTGGCTTTAGTATTGGCGTTGTTCATTATATCAATTTTTCATACACAAGGGTTTGCGAATGTTATACGGCAGACACCTATTTTAACGATCATTTCAAAATTCGCTCAGAAATATCATATAATGCAACACAGCTCAAGCATTTTGGGCGCGATGTGGATCGGCCTGGTAATTCTATTGGCACCCTACAATTAAGAGGGATGAGGGGCGAAGCCAAACTATTAAATTTGGGTGCACAACTAGAATATTTTCCACTTAGTGTGCGCGAATTTTCGTCGAGCCTATTTAGATTTGCCCCTTTTGTAAGTTTGGGAGGTCAATACAGCAATTATAGCCCAAAAGCATGGTCATTACTGGGGCCATTGGGCAATGCGCAAACAACATTTCCAAAATATTTAGACCCTACAGATGGGGAGCCACATGGTTATACCAATAGAAGTGGGACAGTGTGGTCTATCGTAGGAAGCCTTGGCACTAGATACAAAATTGCACCTTTATCAGATATTTTGCTCGATTTTAGGCTTCAATATTTTTTTTCAAACTGGATAGATGGCCTAAATCCAGACCCTATCAAGCATCCAGAAAACAAGGCAAATGACTTATTGATCTGGCTCAACTTCGGTTATATCTATTATTTGCAATAATTTTTGTTGTTTTTTGACAATCCTAAACATTTCAAAAATCAAAGCGCAAAATCATTAAAAGCACTTCAATTCAAAGCCTAAATTTTCCTTTTTTTTGGCGCACAGCATCAGTCCTAGCACAGCACCCGTCCCGCTGCACGCTATATCTTTTTGGATTTTCTGAAAAAGAAAATCCAAAAAGGATGCCGCTGCATCAGGGCGAATTGAGACTTTTAGGTTTTTTGAGACGTGATTTGTTGGGTGTTGATTGTTAACCGCTAATGGTTGCCCAAACAAAGTAGTTCGTTTTCACAGTCTGCTTCATAGTTTTGCTATTCATTCGCTGGAAAATGATGTAGATATACGATTAATACAAGATTTATTGGGGAACAGCAGCAGCAAAACCACAACTATCTACACACACCTTAGCAGTAAAATAGTAGATACAATACAAAGTCCACTAGACCAGCTAGTAAACAAGCTAAACAAAAAAGATGATTTATAAAAAAAATTAAGAATTGCTTGTAT
>JANNBA010000025.1:0-19154 GCA_031384845.1 Bacteroidota bacterium | reverse complement strand
GATAGATGATTGTTAAATTTTACGGTTGTTACTCCATTAGAATCAAAACTGACAGCTAAAATTAAATAATTTGAATTTGGAAGATACCAACTGTATTCAGGATATAAGCCGTCGGTTTTTTTTACTCTATAGACATTCATAAACGTGCCAAATGGAGTTATCAGTGTGCCATAAGCATCATATTTTAAAGAGAAAGGTGCGTTTGCATTTGGGTCGTTTGTGGTAGCATAAGTGTCATTTATCAACTTATTATAAGTAAATGGAAATTCGATTAAGGTTTGAGGATTTGGCGAAAAATTCACAATTACCTGAGTAGCACTCGCAATACCTAACATTTCTGTTTTTAATGAAGTTGATAACACAAAATAATAATAGCTAACACCATTTGAAGTTGACTTTACGTATAGATTTGCCGCAGGAAATAGTGCTGCAAACGGAGCTGATACAACCACTTCATTAGACGCACTATTTATTTGTGTCAAAGCAATTGAAGAATAATCCCAAACTTGATTTGCGCCACTCGACCCTATACTAAAACCAATAGGGTCTGCAGTATATCGATTTATGACTGTATTAAAATTTATATCTGTATTGTTTATAATGGGTTGGGCATAAAAGCCAATCGACAATACGAAAAAAATTGAGGTGTATAAAGTTTTCATAGGTTTCAATGGTTTTGAATTAAAATATTGCGCAAAAAGGGCACATCAAATCTAAAGATTGGGTTTAAATATGGATAAAGAAAACAAATGTAGTTAAGTTGTTTTATTAAATGGTATGGTTTATTAATTATTTGATTCTACATACTTCATCAAAAACGATTTTCATCCTATATTTTTTGGAGTCTATTTTTTTGCCACTAATTGGATAGGGTAAAACTAAAATATTTTTGATTTTTTTTTGAAAATAGGATTCAAGCCAAGCTTTGTTTTCAAGCTCGTTTTCTGGGTTAAAAAGCAAGGTTTTGTTCTCCATGTTTTTTTTATTTTTAAAAACAGCTACTTCAACAGCAACTTCGCCCGCCCACATACAAGTCACGTTTTCTGGACAGCGCGAGTCAGACACAAGCCGTTTTAGCACCAATTGTGTGGTAGCGCTGTTTTTTATTTTTTGAGAAATAACAACTGATATAGGCTGTTTGTGATGCTTTTTTTGACAAAAACTATTCAGACTTATTAACAAAATAAGCAGTAAAAAAATATTTTTCATACTTTAAATCTATTAAATGAAATTTATGGTCAAAAAAATTAATCGATTTTTTCTAAAACGCTTTTGGCCAATTTGTTGTCTGTAGGAAACCAACCTTGAAACATTAAAAAAACACCAAATACAATAAGTAGAATGCTTATTAATTTTTTGATTTTCAATATATTAGCAGCTGTCATTTTGCTTTTCAGTTGTTTTGCCAAAATGATTTTGCCAACATCAACAATTAGGTAGGTGCCAATAACAGACACAAAAAAAACAATCATTCGGCTGGTTTCTAATTGAAGTTTTGGACCAATCGTAATCAAAATCAAAAACCAGTATAAAAGCACGCCTACATTGATAAAATTTAGAAAAAAACCTTTGATATACAAATTCCAATAATTGTTTATGATAGGTTCTAATGCCTCGTTTTCGTCAAAATTTTTGGTTGCTTTTTGAAGTTTTACAAACGAAATAATACCATAAGTAAGCATCAAGATACCTCCAAAAAGATAAATGCCTGGGTCGTTTTTGATGCTTTGAATAAGGCGGTAACTGCTAAAATAGGCTACAGATATAAATACAATATCAGCAGAAATAACACCCAAATCAAACACAAATGCGGCTTTGAAACCCTTGACAGCACTAGTTTCTAACAAAACGAAAAAAACAGGGCCTATCATAAAGCTCAAAAAAATGCCGACCGGAATTCCTGAAAAAATATCTTGTATCATCTTTTTTTCTAAAAATCAAATTTACTACTTTTTTTCAATGAATTGATAAAACCCATCAAATTTTATAAACCGTACTTTGTTTTCTTTCCAAATTGTCTTTTTTTGAATAAACAAAAACGGTTTTAAAAAAAAATGATTACTTTTGTAATCTTAATTTAATCTAAATAAGATTTGCAAACCACAATCGCGCAGCTTCAAATAGGACAAAAAGCCATTATTACCAATTTCGACCTCAATATGATTCCGCTCAAACTGATCGAAATGGGATGTTTGCCCGGAAATACTGTCGAAATTTTGCAAATTGCCCCATTTGGCGACCCACTTTTTTTGAATATCAACGACAGTCATCTTGCCATTAGATTAGAAACCGCAGCCCAAATTGAAGTTGAAATCCTAAAAAATTAATTCAAGATGCAAACCCAAATCATGAAGGTTGCCTTAATTGGGAATCCAAATACCGGAAAAACATCTGTTTTTAACCAACTCACCGGGCTAAATCAGCAAGTGGGCAATTATCCCGGGATTACGGTCGAAAAAAAACAGGGTGTTTGTCTATTAAGATTTGATTTGAAAGCTCATATTTTGGACTTGCCGGGTACTTATAGCCTCAATGCCAGTTCTATAGACGAAAATGTGGTGATAGAATTGCTATTGAACAAAAAAGACAAAGATTATCCTGATGTAGCAATTTTGGTAACAGATATTGAAAATTTAAAACGCAATTTGCTGCTTTTTACCCAAATAAAAGACTTGGAAATTCCTACAATATTAGTCATCAATATGATTGACCGAATGGAAATTAAAGGTATTTCGCTCGATATTCCGTTTTTGGAACAGCAACTTAACACCAAAGTTGCATTGATTTCTTCAAGAAAAAAAACGGGTTTTGACAATCTCAAAAATTTGATGTCGGACTATAAATCCCTTTCTACACAGCCTTGTTTGAACGCTTCGAGCATCGACCCAGCGTATTTTGATGGTTTGCGTCGGGCTTTCCCAAATCAGTCGCTATACAAATTGTGGTTGGTGATCACACAAGATGTAAATTTTTCTGAAGTAAGCAAAAAGGTTTTTGCTACCCACAATTTTGCCAAGCCCAACGCAGATTTGAAGCGGATGCAACAAAAAGAAACGATCAAGCGCTATCAATTTATCAACGAAGTGCTCAAAACTGGACAACACATCGATGCTACACAAGCAAAGGATTTTCGTGCTAAATTAGACCGGGTTTTGACACACAAATTCTGGGGTTATATCATATTTGCGTCAATATTATTGCTTATTTTTCAATCTATTTTTGATTGGTCTAGTGTTCCTATGGACTTGATTGATAGTGCTTTTGCAGATTTGAGTAGCTTCTCTGCACAGCATTTACCGCCAGGTGTTTTTACAAATTTGCTGTCGCAAGGCATCATTCCTGGGATAGGGGGTATTGTGATTTTTATACCTCAAATCGCCTTTCTATTTCTATTTATTTCTGTGCTCGAAGAGAGTGGATATATGAGTCGAGTTGTTTTTTTGATGGACAAAATTATGCGCCGTTTTGGGCTTTCGGGCAAAAGTGTGGTGCCACTCATTTCTGGTACAGCCTGCGCAATTCCGGCTATAATGGCCACCCGAAACATCGAAAACTGGAAAGAAAGATTGATCACCATTTTGGTAACGCCCTTTACAACTTGCTCTGCTCGACTGCCTGTTTATTCGATAATTATTGCGCTTGTGATTCCAAAAAATAGATTGTTTGGGGTTTTTAATACACAAGGTTTGACGCTCATGTTACTTTATTTTTTGGGTTTTGCGATGGCTATTTTATCAGCCTATATTTTGAACAAAGTCTTGAAAATGGACTCTAAAACCTTTTTTGTGGTAGAAATGCCCAATTATAAACTGCCGCTTTTTGAGAACGTAGCCCTTAATGTGATCGAAAAGACAAAGGCTTTTGTTTTTGGCGCAGGCAAAATAATTTTGGCAATTTCTATTGTTTTATGGTTTTTGGCTTCGTATGGGCCGGGAAAAAAAATAGAAAACGCCGAAAAAACTATAGCAAATCAAAACACAAAAAATACAATAAATAGCAATGATTTAAACAACAAAATTGCGGCTTTCAAATTAGAAAATTCCTATATCGGCATTATGGGAAAAAGTATCGAACCGCTAATCAAACCATTGGGATATGACTGGAAAATTGGCATTGCGGTGATTAGTTCGTTTGCGGCTCGCGAGGTCTTTGTGGGCACTTTGGCCACCATTTATAGCGTGGGGAGTGGCGATAATCAAGATACTATAAAAGATAAAATGCAAGCCGAAAGAGATCCAACGAGCAACGTCAAAATTTTTAATTTTGCTTCCGGAATTTCGTTACTTTTGTTTTATGCTTTTGCGATGCAGTGTGCAAGTACACTTGCCGTCACAAAAAAGGAAACAAATTCTTGGAAGTGGCCTGCTTTTCAGTTGGTTTTTATGAGTGCATTTGCTTATTTGGTCGCTTTTATTGCGTATCAATTTTTAAAATAAAAAGAGATGGTACAACAAATTTTAGCTTTTTGTGTCTTGTTTTGGGCCATTATTTTTTTGGTTAATAAGTTTTTTTTTAAAAACAAAAAAAAACCAAATTGCAACTCCGACTGCAATTGTCATTAAATTGTCATAATTTGAGAATCTAAATTTGCCTAAATTTAAGTTTCAAAATTGGTAATATCGATTAAAAATTTGCAAATTATAGAAATAAATACTAATATTGCACTCTCAAAAAAGGTCCTATAGCTCATTCGGTTAGAGCAACTGACTCATAATCAGTAGGTGCTTGGTTCGATTCCAAGTGGGACCACAAACCGCAACATCTTGACAAATAAGATGTTGCGGTTTTTTATTAATTTTTTTTGAGGGTTTTCGGTCAAACATTTAATAACACTTTGATTTTATTTTTACAAAACAATAAAACAATAAAAATATTGTAAATTTACAATCTGAATTTTAGATATGAAAAAACAATTTTTATTGCCCGTAATTTTGATATTTATCTCTGCTACAATTTTTGCGCAAGACGCCAAAACAGCAAACAAACCAAAAGAAAATGGGCATACAGACACCAACAAATTCCGACAAATGTATGACCTTTTGGCCACACCAAATGGTTATAGAACTGCAGGCGGATCGCCAGGGCCAGCTTATTATCAGCAACGTGCAGACTATGTAATGAATATAGAACTGGATGACAAAAACCAAAAATTATTTGGAACAGAAACCATTACATATACCAATAATGCGCAAGAACCACTAGAATATTTGTGGGTACAACTCGACCAAAATATCGTTGCCAAAACTTCAAAAACGCCCTTGGTAGAAAACGCAAAATTTGAAACATCGATAAGTGCAGCCGGATTTTCTAGAAAATATATCGAAGAAAAATTTGACGGTGGTTTCAAAATTGATTTTGTAAAAGACGCCCTTGGCAAACCAATTTCATACACCGTCAACCAAACCATGATGCGCATCAATCTTGAAAAACCGTTGCTTTATGGACAAAAAACCGTTTTGAATATCAAATGGAATTATAATATAAACAATTATATGATTGTGGGCGGACGTTCTGGATATGAACACTTTGAAGACGGAAACAACCTGTATGTATTGGCACAATTTTTTCCACGCATGGCAGTTTATAACGATGTTGAAGGCTGGCAAAATATGCAGTTTTGGGGCAGTGGCGAGTTTGCACTTCCGTTTGGCAACTATGAGGTGAATATCACTGTACCCGCTGATCACGTTATGGAAGCTACGGGCGAGTTGCAAAACAGGGCTTCCGTTTTTTCGGCAGAGCAGTTAAAAAGATATCAATTGGCACAAAAAAGTTTTGATAAACCCGTTGTGATTGTTACTCAAAATGAGGCAATTGCTGCCGAAAAAGGCTTTGCTACAACCAAAAAAACATGGAAATTTAAAGCCGAAAACGTGCGGGATTTTGGCATTTCAACCTCTAGAAAATTTATTTTAGACATGATGGCCGTCAAGCTTGACAAGAAAACCGTTATGGCCGTTTCGCTTTATCCAAAAGAGGGCAACCCTCTGTGGGAACAATATTCTACACGAGCCGTAGCGCACACCCTCAAAAGCTATTCGAGCTATACTTTTGACTATCCGTATCCAAAAGCAGTATCCGTCAGCGCACAAGATCAAGGCATGGAATACCCCATGATTTGTTGGAATTTTGGGCGGCCAGAAGCTGACGGAACCTATACAGACCGAGTGAAATATGGGATGCTAGGGGTTGTAATTCACGAGGTGGGGCACAATTTTTTTCCGATGATTATCAATTCAGATGAGCGACAATGGACGTGGATGGACGAAGGTTTAAACTCGTTTATGGAATATTTGGCCGAACAAACTTTTGACCCCAATTTTCCGTCAAATCGTGGGCCAGTTGCCAAAATTGTGCCATATATGAGTGGCGATCAAAACAAATTAGAACCCATAATGACCAACTCTGAATGTTTGCGCCAATTTGGTAATAATGCCTACGGAAAACCCGCTGCAGGATTAAATATATTGCGTGAAAGCATTATGGGGCGAGAGCTTTTTGATTATGCTTTTAAAACCTATGCCAACCGCTGGAAATTCAAACATCCAACACCCGAAGATTTTTTTAGAACTATGGAAGATGCTTCGGCAGTAGATTTGGATTGGTTTTGGCGAGGCTGGTTTTATACCACCGATTATACAGATATTGGCATCAAAGAAGTACAACAATATGTAGTAAGTAACGAGCCACCAAAAGGGTTTGTAGCACCAGAAATCACACGGCGTAACCGTTTTAATGCGACTGGTCCATTGGTATATATGCTGCCCGGAAATAGCGACATCGCCACTCAAAATACATCAAAAGCCCTTGATATTAAAGAAGTTGGAAGTTTGAACGATTATATTCAAAAAAACTTTAGCGCAGACGAACAAACAAAACTAAATGCTCCAAAATATTTTTACCAAGTTGTTTTTAATAAACCTGGTGGGCTTGTGATGCCGCTTATTGTAGAACTCACTTTTGATGATAACACCACCGAAACACAAACATTTCCGCCACAAATATGGCGAATGAATGATGCCGAAGTAACCCGTGTATTTGCGACACAAAAAAGCGTCAAAAAATGGACTTTAGATCCAAAACTCGAAACTGCCGATGTAGATACTAGCAATAATATCTGGCCAAAAGAATTGGTGAAATCAAAATTTGATTAACGCTTTTTTGCTAACTTTGTAAACTTAAAAACCCACAAAATGTTTGGAATTGGAGGTTCAGAATTAATTTTTATTATCTTGATTGCCGTAATGCTTTTTGGCGCAGACAAAATTCCAGAAATAGCCAGAACGCTGGGCAAGGGAATGGCACAGCTCAAAAACGCTACCGAAGATATCAAAAGCGAAATCAACAAAAGCGCAGAGGCAAATGGCATAGACATCAAATCATTATCAAGCGGATTCACCTCAGAAATAGACGAAGTAAAACACGGATTTGATAAAATGATAGATAACGGAGTTGAAAACATCACCCAAAACTCTAATCTCGACGAGATTCACACCGAAATCAGCGCTGCAAAAGACGCTATAAGCGATATAGCCGAAGGTCCTATCAAACGACAATCCTAACACCTATGCTCGAAAAAATTGTCGCCATAGACCATGCTGTTTTGATATATCTCAACAATTTGGGCAGTTCAGAGTATGACCGTTTTTGGTTATATTTGACAAAATTTGGACATTGGTGGCCGCTTTTTGCACTGCTTTTGTATGGCGTTTATCGTGAATATGGCGTCAAAAAAACACTGATATTCTTGCTTTGCATCGCACTTTTGATCACATTTACAGATCAAGTGACCAACCTTTTCAAGCACGGTTTTCAGCGCCTGCGACCTTGCAATAATCCTGATATTAATTTGCTTATTCGGGTTGTAAAAGATAGCAATAGCTTTAGCTTTTTCTCTGGTCATGCCGCCAATACCATGGCAGTTGCCGTGTTTTTGTATCAGGTTTTCAAACCAAAATACCGTTATTTATGGCTATTATTTGCCTGGCCAATCGTGTTTGCCTACAGCCGAATATATTTAGGATTGCATTTTCCTTCGGATATTTTATGTGGTTTTTTGTTTGGAATGCTAACTGGAAATATGACGTTTGTTTTTTATAAAAAATATTTGAACGTCTGGTTTTTTAGGGACACAAAATTTCAAAAATAGCTTTCTTTTTAAGTTTATTTCGTTTGGTTTTATGGCACGTTTTTGCCCATACTTTCGCTCCAAATAGCAAACCAATCTTCTTGATCTAGGCGCAATGTTGCGGCTTTTTGTAGTTGTTGTATTCGAGATATATTGACGGTACCTGCTACAGGAATAATATTGGCTGGATGTTGCATAATCCATGCGAGTAGTAGGGTATCGGCTCCATAATGGTATTTTTGGACTAGGGTTGCTAATATTTTTTTTAGTCTAAAGGTTTGTTCATTATCTTGACGAAATACGGTTCCTAATGGATTCCACGACATTGGAACAATGTTTTTTGAGATCATATAATCTAGGCTTCCGTCTGTCATAGCTTGATAATGGGTTGCCGAAAATTGAATTTGGTTGTATTTAATTTTTGTGCTTTGTGCTAATAATTCGGTTTGTGAGGTTGTAAAATTTGAAACGCCAAAATCTATAATTTTTCCTTCGGATTGGAGTTTGTGGACTGCTTCTGCAATTTGGTCTGTTTGCATAAGTGGGCTTGGGCGGTGTAGTAAAAGCACGTCTAAATAGTCTGTTTGTAGGTTTTTTAGTGAGTTTTCGACAGATTGTAGGATGTGTTTTTTGGAATAATCATAGTGTTTTATAGTGGTCTTTCTGGATGGAACTACCATTTGAATACCGCATTTTGAAATCAATTGTAGTTTTTGTCTGTCTATTTTGCTTTTGGCAAATGCTTTTCCAAAGGCGGCTTCTGTGGTATAGTCGCCATATATATCGGCATGATCAAAGGTGGATATATTGTTTTCTATACAAAGTTGGATGAGGCTTTCGATTTCTGGGGTGCTTAAATTCTTGTCCCAAATACCCCAATTCATAGTGCCGGCAATAATTTTTGAAAGTGTTGGGGATTTCATTTTGCGAGGTTTTTAGGTTTTGTTATAGTTATATTTCTGCGGATCGCTGCGTGAGGGCAAAGGCGGAGCTCTTTTGGGGATGGCGTTTTTCAGCCAGCCCCAAAAAGCGGGAGCCGGAGACCGACCCGCAAGGGGCACGCCCAAAGGAAAAAAATTATATATTGTTTTTGAATTGTTCTAAAAACCTAACGTCGTTTTCATAAAACATTCTGATATCGCTTATTTGATAGAGTAGCATGGCGATGCGTTCGATGCCCATTCCGAAGGCAAATCCGTTGTATTCGTCGGGGTTGATGTTGCAGTTTTTGAGCACGTTTGGGTCCACCATGCCGCAGCCCATGATCTCGAGCCAGCCGGTGCCTTTGGTAATGCGGTAATCGGTTTCTGTCTTTAGCCCCCAATAAATATCTACTTCGGCGCTTGGTTCTGTAAATGGGAAATAGGAGGGGCGGAGGCGGATTTTTGATTTTCCAAACATTTCTTTGGTAAAATAAAGTAGGGTTTGTTTGAGGTCTGCAAAGGAGACGTTTTTGTCGATATATAGTCCTTCTACTTGATGAAAAATGCAGTGAGAGCGCGATGATACGGCTTCGTTTCTAAAAACGCGCCCGGGCGAAATGGTGCGAATGGGTGGTTTGTTGTTTTCCATATAGCGCACTTGAACCGATGAGGTGTGTGTGCGTAGCAATATATCGGGATTGGTTTGTACAAAAAAGGTGTCTTGCATATCGCGTGCCGGGTGGTATTCTGGCAGGTTGAGGGCTGTAAAATTGTGCCAATCGTCTTCGATTTCGGGCCCTTCGGAAACGTTGAAGCCGATGTTGGCAAATATATCGATGATTTGATTTTTTACGATCGAGATGGGGTGGCGCGCGCCAATGTGGAGTGCGGGTGCGGGACGTGTGAGGTCGCCAAATATTTTTTGGGCTTCGGTTTTGGTTTCAAGTTGCTCCAGGAGTGTTTTTATTTTTTCTTCGGCGGTAGATTTGAGCAAATTAATGACTTGTCCAAATTCTTTTTTTTGGTCGTTTGGTATGTTTTTAAAATCGGCAAACACTGTTTTCAGAATGCCTTTGCTGCCCAAATATTGAATCCTAAAGGCTTCGACTTCGGCAATATTACTGGTCGAAAAGGCGTTTGCTTGGGCGATATATTCTTTTATTTTGTGGATCATAGTGGTTGATTATAATGCAAATTTACAAAAAAAATGTTTAGATTTTGAACTGTTTTGGTGCTTGAAAAGTCATTTTTAGGTCAAATATTCTTTTTCTAAAAAATAGCTTACGATGGCTTCTTTCATCAATACAGATTGTTCGCCGGCTTTTAGCAGTGGTAATTGTTCTTTGACTTTATAGTGTGGCCAGCGATCGGCATCAAAGTAGTCAAATTCATAAAACCCATACGGTTCTAAAAGTCTGCATATTGCAATGTGCATCAGATTGAGTTTTTCGTCTTTTTTGTATTCGCGGTGCACTTGTCCTAGTTCTTGAACGCCTATCAAATAGATAATAGCGTCAAGATCAAGGTCTTCGCCTTGCGAAAATTGATTTGACAGCTGCTCTACTAATTTTTCCCAGCGTTCTTTTAGTATATTGTCTCTTGACATTTGTTTTGGTTTAAAAAAAACAGGCATGAACCACGTCTTTTTTTTGATAAGTTGCAAATATAGCGACTTCAACTTTGGAAATCTTTTTTGAATTTGCTTTTTTTTAAAATTTTGCTATCTTTGAAATCAATTTTTATAAAAAACTATGACTTTTTTTGATATTTTGCTTGCAGCTTTCTTGGCGTATGCCTTTTATAAAGGATTAAAAAACGGCCTTTTTGTAGAGTTATCTTCGTTTGTATCGTTGATTATTGGCATTTATGTAGCTTTGAAGTTTTCTTATTTGATACAAAATATGCTTCAAAATGCCGTCACTTGGCAACCAAAATATATTCAGATTGCAGCTTTTGGTCTTACTTTTTTGGCAGTAGTTACAGGCATTCATTTGTTGGCCAAGTTTTTTACATCCCTGGCAGATTTTGCTTATTTGGGTTGGATCAACAAGCTTTCGGGCGCGGGATTTAGTGTGCTCAAAACCGTTTTGGCATTAAGTATTGTGTTTCATCTGTTTCAAAAAATAAATATCAACAATATTATCGTCAAGCAACAAACGCTCGACAACTCGATTTTTTACAACCCAATTCAAGAGGTTTCAAAATGGATGTACCCAAGTTTGGAAGCAAGCTATGAAAAACTGAAAGAAAAAGTAAAATAAAAAATCAAATAGTAACAACCGCAACGCTATTGTCTATCTTTCCAACCAATCCCGAAAGCACCTTTCCAGGTCCAATTTCTGTAAACAAAGTAGCACCATCGGCGATCATTTGCCGCACAGACTGAGTCCATTTTACGGGTGCTGTGAGCTGCACAATCAAGTTTTGTTTGATGCTTGCCGCATCGTTTACGGCCATAGCCGTCACGTTTTGATAAACCGCACATCGAGGCTCAAAAAAAGTAGTTGCTGCTATTGCTGCCGCCAGTTCTTCGCGGGCGGGAGCCATCATTGGCGAATGAAAACCACCACCAACAGGCAATAACAAAGCCCGCTTGGCACCAGCCTCTTTCATTGCAATACAAGCCATTTCTACCGCCACCACCTCGCCCGAGATCACCAATTGACCAGGACAGTTATAGTTTGCCGCCACCACAACGCCATCAATAGCCTCACAAATACGTTCTACATCGGCATCTGCCAAGCCCAAAACAGCCGCCATTGTAGATGGCAACAATTCGCACGCCTTTTGCATCGCCGAAGCCCGCTTTGCTACCAATCGTAGTGCATCCTCAAAGGTCAAAACCCCATTGGCTACCAATGCCGAAAACTCGCCCAACGAATGCCCCGCCACCATATCCGGACAAAAATCATCCATGGTTTTGGCAGCTATCACCGAGTGCAAAAACACCGCCGGCTGTGTCACACGGGTTTCTTTGAGCGCTTCGGGCGTACCGTCAAACATGATGTCTGTAATCCGAAAACCCAAAATATCATTGGCCTGCTCAAATAATTCACGAGCAATTGTGTTGCTTTCATACAAGTTTTTGCCCATTCCAACAAACTGTGCCCCCTGACCCGGAAAAATATATGCTTTCATGCTATTGTTTTTTTGACAACAAAATTAAACTTTTTTTTGGATTACAATTCAGTTTCAAAAACACCTTCAAATAATTCAGAAAGAGTTGCTTTTTTTGGCGCACACCACCCCTCCCACACACCACCCGTCCCGCTGCACGCTATATCTTTTTTTGGTTTTTGAAAAAAAACCAAAAAAAGGATACCGCTACATCGGGGCGAATTTAGACTTTTAGCTTTTCAAAAAACCATAATATTGACAGGATTCTTATGGGTTGCGTCAAACGGAGTTTATCTTTAGGATTTTTTTACAGAATTTGAGTATGCAATTCATTGTTGGTCTTCGAGCTCAACTAAAGTTTGGTTGTTTTGCGTTCGCTATTTCATAAATCTAATATTCCAAAAGTTTCATGAGGTGGAATATTTAGGTCAATGAAAATAAATTTCGGGTTGGTTTCGATTTTCAAAAGATTATAGATTTTATTACTTTCACGATCTGAAGAAAGATAAAACTCAACTGTTTTTTCGCAATCTGCTTGTGAAAATAACTTTGTATCGTTGGGAATTATATTTCTTTCAGTAAGTTTTAATTTTCTTTTGTTTTGAAAAACTATTCTGGCTAGCTCTCCAGTTCTTTTTGAATGGTTTAAATTAAATGGTACGATTTGTAAATTCCTCAAAGGTAATTCGGAAAAATCTCCTCCAACGCAATATTCTGCAATTGAGATTGTAGAAATCATCATGGTTATTTCTTCTTTAATAAAATAACGAAAATATCCATCCGCATTTTTGAATAATGGATCTTTATCATTTAAAAATCTAATAAAAAAACTTGTGTCAAGTAAAACTGATTTATACATCATAACCCCCTCTTATCTCATTCAACCAATTATCTGGATTTATTCCATCAAGCCAAGATTTTTTTGCTTTTTCTCGAAGTCCTTTAAGATATAAGTCGTCATACTTTGGATGATAATCAACCAATTCAATAAATTTTAAAGTTGCATTATCAATTTCACCTGTTGTTGAATGCTGTTTTCCTAACGCTCTAATTCCAAGTGTTTTATATAATAAGTTATCTTCGTAATCTTCTAAAAAACTAATAGGCGTTTGTACTCGGATTGTTCCAAATTCTGATGTAAGAATATGAATATTTGCTTTGTCTTTTCCGCCGGCGTTTGTTATTTTACCATAAAAATAAAATTCTGCATCTGCCCATATTGCTTCTGTTCTAAAATATTGAGTTGTTCTATCAACTTTTACTTCATTTGTGTTTTCTAAAGAAGTTTTTATTCTAAAAATATAATCCTTCTTTATTGCAATATTTTGAATATTTTCAAAGGCTTTTGCTGTTGACAAGTCAAGAAAATCAATATCTTTAACATTATTCACTTGTCCAATAATAGCATTAAAACCAATAATAAATTGGATTGAAGTTTTAAGAATATGTTTTACAGAACCTTGGTCAATGTTGTAACTAATAAGCGGTCTATCTTTTTTATCTCCTGGAAAAATCAAATTTTCTGCATTTTCGAGAATAGAAATTATCTCCCGAATGTCATAATTGTCGGGTGATAGTTCAATATTGCCTTTTGAACCGGTAATTATAATTTCTATATATCCTGTTTTTTCCACGTTGCAAATTAACAAATAAATTTTTTAAATTAGTGATTCTTAAGCTAAAAGGTGAATTCTTTTTTTGATGTGCTGTAAAATATTTCTGCAAAATAACAAAAAAATGATTTGGTTTTTTATATTTTCATAAACGAATTAGTTGCTATCAATTTGAATTTAACAATGTAATTGTCGCTTGTTACAATCTACTATTTTACCCCCAAATAATCGAACTGAATTATACCCTAAAAACTATAATTTTGTAAGTTGGGAAAAAGAACATTTCAAATTTCTTTGGTCTTATACCAATTATGATTTCAACTCATCGTTTAATTTCACTATAAATTTTATGCGTGTTTGGTAGTATTTCATTAATAAGTTTTTTTTAGAATGTAGTTCGATAAAAAACTTACTATTTGGTAAATTCAAAACAACACAAAAATCAAATCAATTGATCCACAATCTTTCTATCATTGCTCAATCGGGGCAATTTGTTTTGTCCGCCCAATTTTCCAATCGACTTCATATAATCCTGAAATCCATTTTTTCTAATCAGTCTTATTTCCAAACTTTTTAAAACTTTCCCAACTATCAAATCGTCATAATAGGCATTTTGTTCTCGCATTTTGGCATCAATTTTGGCCGCAAATGCAATTATGTTTTGCGGTTCATTTTCAAACTCGATGCACCACTCATGAAATGGCAATCCCTGCTGTGGCGTGATTTGTGGCGCAACTGTAAACTCATTTATACTTGCTGTTGTGCCTTCAAGCGCAAATGCCATTGCTGTTTCAACCTCTTTGCCAATCACGTGCTCACCAAAAGCAGAAATAAAATGCTTGATACGCCCAGAAACCACAATTCGATGCGGATTCAAACTTACAAATTGCACGGTATCACCAATATTATAACCCCAAAGGCCAGCATTTGAAGAAATTATAAGCGCATAATTTTCGTCAAGCAATACCTCTCCAATCGTATAACGCTTTGGGTTTTGGTCAAAAAAATCGGATGCTTTTACAAACTCATAAAAAATCCCTGAGTTCAAAAGCAACAACATTCCCGGAATATCTTGCCGATCTTGATAAGCAAAAAATCCCTCCGAGGCCGGAAAAAGTTCAATGCTATCTACCTTTTTGCCCATCAAATATTCAAATTTGGCCCGATAAGGTTCATAATTGACTCCTCCATAAATAAAAAGCTGAAAATTTGGAAACAAATCCGTTATAGGCATTTTCGATTTCTGATGCAATTTTTCAAAATACATCAATACCCATGACGGAATTCCAGAAATAACGCCCATATCCTGCGAAAATGTTTCGCTTACGATAGCGTCAACTTTGTGTTCCCAATCATCTATACAATTTGTTTTCCAAGAGGGCAATCTATTTTTTTGCAAGTATTTTGGTACAAAATGCGCTACTATTCCTGAAAGACGACCATGTTTGATCCCGTTTTTGGACTCCAAAGTTGGATTTCCTTGCAAAAAAATCATTTTTCTATCAACTATCGAAGCGTTTTTGGTTTCGTTGATATAATGCAAAATGGCATTTTGTGCCGCTTTGATATGTTCTGGTAGCGACGCTTTGGTAAGCGGAATATATTTGGATCCAGAAGTTGTGCCAGAAGTTTTTGCAAAATAAAGCGGTTTTCCTTTCCACAAAACATCTTGCTCTCCCGCAACAACCCTATCAAAATAAGGTTTCAACGCTTCATAATCTTTGATCGGAACAAGATCGGCAAAATCTCTAAATGTTTTGATTTTTTCAAAACAATGATCCTTCCCAAATTGGGTATGTTGCGCTTGACGTATCAACTTCAAAAAAACCTTTTGTTGTGTAGCCACCGGATTATGAGCCCATTTTTGAGTTTGTCGCACAACTTTTTTGGCAAAAATATAGGCTAATTGCGCTTTTATAGACATTCTTATCTTACTTTTTCTTGTTTTTTTGTTTTTTTTGTGTTGCTTTTTTTACCTCAATTCGCAACTCTTTTTCCGCTTTTGAAGCCTCCAATTCAACATCAGACGCATCAATATTATTGCCCTCAGTAATAGAGTCGGTACTTAATTTTGCATAATCCAAATCATTATTCAAAACCCGCTTTATCGAGTTGATATAAGCCTCGTTTTTTTGAAGCGCAATTGTCAATGAGTCAGACTTGAGTGCCAATCTGGTTGCATTTCTTTTGAGCTCTGTAGAGGCATACCCCGGAATATATTCTCGCAATGGCGTAAACGCAATAATAAAAGTTGTAAGCGTAATGATCAAAATTGCGCTTATTGTTGCTACTACAAAAACATTCATCATCGTGAGTTTCAACGAAAAAGTCTCTTCAAAGGTGTCCTCATTCAAGATAATAAGGCGCCGTTTGTTGAATAATTTTTCTTTTAGTAGCTGTCGTTTCAGTCGTTTTTGAATCATTTCTTACAAAATTTTAAACAAATATACGGCAAAATCAATTTGTAGCGGCAAATCTTTTTGTCAAAACCATTTTAAAAAACAATAATCCTCAAAAAATTTTGCCGCGATCATTACACCAAAAACCTAGTATCATGGCGCAGGATTAGAATAAATACGATGCACTTTCTCTATTTCGGACAGCACCTCTGCAGACAAAACTGTATCAAAAGCAGCAATATTTTCGCACAATTGCCCCAAAGTAGTTGCGCCAATAATCGTGCTACTCACAAATGGCTGCTGCGCAATAAAAGCCATCGAAAGCTGTGTCAAACTCAACCCATTTGCCTTGGCAATCTGATCATACAAAACCGTCGCCGCCAAACACTCTGGCGAGCTATAACGAGCAAATTGTGGGTACAAACTCAATCTTGCTGTCGGATGCAGCTCACCCGTCAAAAATTTGCCAGACAAAACCCCAAATCCCAATGGCGAATAAGCCAAAAGACCCACGTTTTCTCGAAACGAAACCTCGGACAATCCAACCTCAAAACTGCGATTCAACAACGAATATGGATTTTGAATCGTTATCATTTTTGGCAAATTATGCAGCCTGCTCTCTTCCAAAAAACGCATTAACCCCCACGGAGTTTCGTTTGAAACACCAATATGTCCAATTTTTCCCTCCGCAACAAGCAATTGCAAATCCTCGAGCACCGCCCGCATATTATCCTCCCAAGCCTCGGGTTGAAACCTAAAACCAAGCTGCCCAAAAATATTCACATTGCGCTCCGGCCAATGCAGCTGATACAAATCTATAAAATCCGTTTCCAATCGCCCCAAACTCTTCTCGACCGAAAGCCGAATCGAAGCCGCATTAAAACCCAAATCTGACCTAATATAACCCAAACCACGATTTGGTCCAGCAATCTTTGTTGCCAAAACAATCTCCTGTCGCCGACCCGTTTTTTTGAGCCACGACCCAATGATTTTCTCTGTCAAACCACTAGTTTCCTCCCGCGCAGGTACCGCATACATCTCTGCCGTATCTACAAAATTGACGCCCAAATCCAGTGCCTTATCCAGCTGATTATGACCATCTTGCTCACTATTTTGTTGCCCCCAAGTCATCGTACCAAGACAAACTTCACTCACTTTTATGGCCGTATTTGGCAAAAACTTATACTTCATTATCTCAAATTTTACTACAAATATACAATAAATTATCTCTTTTTTTTGGATCACACCTCCTCTCTCGCACACCTCTCGTCCCGCCGCACGCTATATCTTTTTGGATTTTCCTAAAACAGAAAATCCAAAAAGGATACCGCTACGTCGGGGATATTATAGACTTATTGGGTTTTCAAGACATTTTTTTTAAAACCTAATCGGTAAAATGTAAACCAAATATAATTTTGAAAAAAACAAGTTCAATTATTTATATTTATGTTTGACATCATAGATTTGCAACAAAACAATCGCCGAAACTAGCAAGTGGTTCAAAAACTAATTTTTTCACTGCAATAACAGCAATCGAAAACTTGTCCTAAAAATAAATATCGATAAATTACTTTTTTATGATTCTTTAGCTTAATTTAGCTATAAATATAAAATAAAATTAACACTAAATCATTATTATGAAGCATCACTTTTTATTTTTTTTCTATATAATGGTCTATTCAACTCCCTGTTTTTCTCAATCAGACTCGCTAATACTGCCCAAAGAGACTCGTATAAATATGGCGAAATCTGTATTAGCAACAAGTTTTTTGAGTATTCCAAAAGATTTTGTCCAAATAGGACATTCATTTTCAAACGATTGGAAACAAACTGCCTTATACGCAGGTGGCATTGTAGGACTAATCGCTTCAGACACCTATACAACCGGTTTTTTGCATGATAAAATTGAGCCAAACCTCGATTATAAATTACCGAAAATTGATTTCTTGAAAACCAATATTGATTGGATAGATGGCAATAATGCCTATATTATTTATCCAATTTTAGGTCTTTATGCCGGCTCCTTTGTAGCAAACAACAAAAAAGGGCAAGTAGCATCTGTAAACGCCATAAAAGCTATAACCTATTCCTATGTTATATCACATCTGATTTTAAAAACCATTACCGCCAGAAATAGACCACAACGATTGCTTAATGATAACAATCCAGTACTAGCACCTTGGACAAAAGACCAATGGGATTTTGGCAATTACCATCCAATTTATTTTAAAAGTCAAGCAGATGGCACTTCTTTTCCGTCATTTCACGCTACATTTTATTTTTCTGTTGCCAAAGTTTTTCAGATGGAATATGACAACTATTGGATTCCTTACACCATTGTTACAGCTGTATTTATGGCAGATGTCAAAAGCCATCAGCATTGGGTTTCAGACCTTTTAGTAGGTGGGTTGTTGGGAACAATCATTGGCAAATCTGTTGTAAAAAGCAGCAGAAACCAAACAACACCGCACAAAAATGTTATTGGAAATAATCCTCGAAAATTTAAAATAAGCAAACAATTTGTACCACAAATAACTTCAAATTTTGTTGGATTGCATTTTGTAGGAAGTTTTTAATTTTTTGTTGTATTTGATTTAATCTTTACATTTTTCTTCGTTTTACAAAAAAAAACTCCCTCATTTTGAGGAAGTTTTTTTATAGAATCTATAAATTATTTATTACAAAAAATTTAGCTTTTTGGAGTTGCAGCTGGCGTAGCAGGCGTCGCTGCGTTTGCGGCAGGCTGAACGGTACCTTTTATAGTCAATACTTTTGAAGGTGTTGCAGCATTTGTTGTCAAAGTGATGGTTTTTGTAAACGGGCCAGCACGATTTGTATCGTATCTCACCCCAATTACACCTCTTGCTCCTGGCGCAATTGGTTCTTTTGGATAGCTTGGTACGGTGCATCCGCACGAGCCTTGTGCGGCAGAAATAATAAGTGGTTTGTTTCCGTTATTTACAAACGAAAATTC
>JANNBA010000017.1:0-10584 GCA_031384845.1 Bacteroidota bacterium | reverse complement strand
CAAAAAGGAAACAACAAATATGTTTTTCCTGAAGGAGATTTACGTTGGAATGACTGGAATTCCTCGAGTGAAGTATTTAGAATTGTGTCAAATAATACAGCGCATGTGTATTATGCATCTTGGTTTATTTCTAAAACTGGTGCGGCTCAAAGTGGCGGGGGGTGTCCGAATTGCTTAAATCCTTCTACTGTAGGTCAACAATTTGGAGGTATCGGAGGGCTTACTTATCCTGGAGGAAATAATCCAAAATCATATAATGGACAATATAACTATTCCTATGTTCCTACTATTCTATCAGAATACCCTGCCATTGGTCACGATAGGCGGTATGACAATTTAAAAATAACAGGAGCATCAGGATTATTTACAGATACAAGGGCTATCGGTGCGGACTGGCGATTTGTAGGCGAAGAACTTAGCATAGCAGGTAATCCATTTTTAAATCCTATTGATAGAATGTCAGCAGGGTTATTAGGTGTTGGATTAGGATTTAGTGCATTACCAAAAACATTATTCCAGTTAAGCACGCCATTTGGATATATGCAAACAATGATGTGGTACAATATAAGTAATCAAGGGGTTAACAATGCTCCAACTATCCACAAACATTAATCATACTTTCAAATGAAAACACTTATGGCATTTATAAAAAGCTTTTTAGTTATAGTTCTTCTTTCAAAAATTACTGCTTGTAATTTTGAACCTGGTAGTTATCCTTATGCGGAAACCTATGAATTGAATTACTCTGAAGAAGAAGTAAAAACCGCAATAAATAAATTTAAGCAGGAACATTCTGAATATATAGTTCCAAAAGTTACTATTGATGGTAAGGCAACTTGGGATTTGATTGATGAACAATCGAAAGAACCGAACCATTGGTATATTGTTTATTTTTATTACCCTGAAGAAAAACAAATAATACTTACTTGGACAAGACCCTCTGAAAAGGGAAAAACCACATTTGCTTTTGTAAGTATCAATGAAGGTTTAACACTTGGAAACTGGAAAGAGATAAACAAAGACTTTAGCCGTTCTGAAAATAAGGAGGAAAAGAGAAAATTTGAAGAACGGATTTTGAATAAGATAAAAGAGAAACTGTAACAGAAAAGCCAACTACACGGTGGCTTTTTTATTTTACATCAAACTAATTTTAGAGGCTTTAATAAAGTGGTCAACAGTTGTAAATAAACATTCTTTTTCTTTTTCGGGCAGTCCAGCTCTGCGAAATGTGAATAAGTCGTAACAACAAAATATAATCGTGAGAGGCTCTTCGATGGTCTCCCGACCTCGAAGCAATAAAAACAAATTAATAAAAAAACCTCGCAATTACTCGATTTTTTATGCTTTAAAACCGAGGTTGTTTTTCAGGATTTAGTTTATTATGAAAGCACGAAATAATTTTAACGATGTTACGATTTTCATTGACTACACAATACAACGAATACGGATAGTGTCGTTTTTGATTATGTTGGTCAGAATGTTTATGACAGCGTGCTATGGGATTTTGGCGATGGCAGTGCTAGCTCGTCTGAAGCAAATCCAACCCATACATATTCTAGCGGAGGTGTGTATAACGTGTGCGTTACGGCAACCAATAGTTGTGATAGCTATAGCTATTGTGGTGCAGTAAACACGATTGCATTGGGTAGCTCTTCGGTTGATAATAACCAGGTTGTAACCCTAAAAAGCTATCCCAATCCGGTGGTAGATGTGTTGACGATCACCCAATTGGAAAGTCTAGGTTTGATAGATTCAAAGGCAGTGGTGATGGATTTGTGGGGGCGTGTGTTGTTTGAAACCCCACTTGGAGTGGTTGGAAATGGCGATGCACGATTGGACATGAGTTCTTTGTCAAGCGGCACCTATATTGTATCGGTAGTTCCAAATAATAGTTTTTTGATAAAACCAAAAGCTTTTAAGGTAATCAAGAGTTGATTTGAGATTTTCAGAAGCGTCTTGAAAAACCCTAAAAGTCTAAATTATCCCCGATGCAGCGGCATCCTTTTTGGGTTTTCTTTTTCGGAAAACCCAAAAAGATATAGCGTGCAGCGGGACGGGTGGTGTGTGATAGCGGGTGGTGTGATCCAAAAAATGCTTAGAATTTGCGATTTTGTTTTTTTATTGCTATTTTTGGTCAACAACAATTTGGAGATGAATAAAATAGAATTGAGGAAAAAATACATATTGCTTCGTCAAGCTATTTTGGCTGATGATGCCGACCAAAAAAGCCTTTTGATAGCCAACAATGTGCTGAAAATGGAGCTTTGGAACAACTTATATTTTCATATTTTTCTGCCAATTGAAACCAAAAATGAAGTCAATACCGAGTTTATTTTGCACATTTTGCACGGAAAAAACAAAGAAATTGTAGTGTCAAAAAGTGATTTTGAAACCCAAATACTAACCCATTATTTGCTCACCGACAACACTGTTTTTCAAAAAAACAAATACCAAATTCCAGAGCCAACCGGCGGATTAGAAGTGCCTACAAGCTTGCTCGACGTAGTTTTTGTGCCCTTATTAGGCTATGACCTCAGCGGTAATAGAGTGGGTTATGGCAAAGGTTTTTATGATCGGTTTCTTGCAAATTGCAAACCATCGGTTGTCAAAATTGGACTCTCATTTTTTGAGCCCGAAAATCAAATAGACGATATCGAACCAACTGACATCAAACTCGATTTTTGCGTTAGCCCAACAGCCGTGTATCATTTTTGAAAAAAACTTACAATTCCTTTGTTGCTGTTTCCTCTTTTGTTTCGGTCGTGGCGAAGTCAGGATTGCTATTTTCTGCAATATCTGTTATGTTTGGTTTTGCAAAAGCTTTTTTGTTAAAAACAATCAAAATACCGATTCCTGTTGAAATCGCAAAATCTGCAACATTAAAAATCGCATTAAAAAACCGAAACGTACTGCCGCCCCAAACGGGCAACCATTGTGGTAATTGGCACTCAAATATAGGAAAATACAACATATCGACGACCTTGCCATAAAGCAAATGCCCATAAGGTTCTGCGCTCATCAGCGTGGCTACTTGTCCGTTTGAATGATTGAAAATGACACCGTAAAAAACCGAGTCGATAATATTGCCCACGGCACCGGCAAATATGAGCGAAAGGGCCACAATCAAAAAATTGGAGCTCTTGTTTTTTACCGCATCCCAAAGCCAATAAGCAATACCTGGAACAACAATCAATCTAAAAAGTGTAAGAAACAACTTGCCATGAGTGCCCGGAATTTCAGTACCCCAAGCCATTCCTTCGTTTTCTATGAGCAAAATTTTGAACCAATTGGTCACATCAACCTGACCAAATTCGCCATAAATAAAATGGGTTTTGATATATATTTTAGAAATTTGATCTATCAATAATACAAGAATAACCAATAAATAGGCTTTTTTTAATGTCATTTGAATGGGTTTTGATCGCAAAAATACTGTTTTATTTTATAAAAAAAGCCCCGAAAATGGAGCTTTTTTAATTTTCATTTATCGCTGCAGGTTTTTTGCCTCAATACTCATCGTAGCATGGGGCACAATTTTTAATCGGTCTTTGCTGATCAACTTTCCTGTTACTTTGCATACGCCGTATGTTTTGTTTTCTACTCTAAAAAGTGCATTTTTTAGATCTCGAATAAATTTTTCTTGTCTTATCGCCAATTGCGAATTGGCTTCTTTCGACATTGTTTCGCTACCTTCTTCAAATGCCTTGAAGGTAGGCGAAGTGTCGTCTGTACCGTTATTGAGGTCATTCATGTAGGCACTTTTTATCAAATCCAAATCAAATTGGGCTTTGCTAATTTTCTTTAAGATAATCTCTTTAAACTCGGCCAAATCTGCCTCTGAGTATTTTGCTATTTCATCTGTCATCATAACTTATTTTGTAATTAATATTCTGGTTTGAATTTCATCAAACTCAATTTCTATGCCGTTTTCAAGGTTTTCTACAAAAACCAAGCTGTCGGTTAGGGTTTCGGATTTGATATAATTTTCGTTTGCTTTTACGGCTTTTTCTACTATTTTATTGCTTAATATTTGAACTTTTATTTTGTCTGTAACCTCAAATCCAGTATCTTTTCTTATATTTTGAATGCGGTTGATCAACTCACGAGCCACACCTTCTTGTTTCAAAGTTTCGGTTATCGTAATATCTAATGCAACGGTAATGCCATTTGCATTTGCTACCAAAAGCCCTTCTATATCTTGTGACACGATTTCTACTTCTTGAAGCGTTAAAAGTATTGTTTTTTCTTCAAATACAATTTCTATGGTGCCGTTTTTTTCTAAATCATTAATTTTCGCTGCCGAAAAAGCTTGTATTTCTTTGGCAATCAAGCCCATAGAAGCGCCAAAACGTGGCCCAAGTGCTTTGAAATTAGGTTTTATTTTTTTGATCAAAACACCCGATGCGTCATCAAGCATCACGATTTCTTTCACGTTTACCTCCGCTTTTATCAGGTCTGAAACCGCTTCTATTTCTGCTTTAAAATTGGCGTCAAGTATTGGTATCATTATCTTTTGCAATGGTTGTCGCACTTTTATCATTTCTTTTTTTCGGAGTGACAAAACCAATGACGAGATCGTTTGTGCTTTTTGCATTTTGCTTTCCAACGATTTATCAACATAGTTTTCAACCGATTTTGGAAAATCTGCAAGATGTACGCTTTCAAACGCTTCATTTTGAGTGTTTTGTATCAAATCTCGATACAAATTGTCCATAAAAAAGGGAGCGATTGGAGCCGCCAATTTACAAACGGTTAGCAAACAGCTATATAGGGTTTGATAAGCCGCAATTTTGTCATGCGCATATTCGCCTTTCCAAAAACGGCGTCTGCAAAGGCGAACATACCAATTGCTGAGGTTTTCTTGTACAAAATCTGAAATGGCTCTTGCTGCCTTTGTAGGTTCATAATCAGCATAATAGCTATCAACATCACGAATCAAAGAGTGCAATTCTGACAAAATCCATCGGTCTATTTCGGGTCTTTCTGCAAGTGGAATTTCGGCTTCGGCATAGCAAAATTGATCAATATTGGCATATAGCGCAAAAAACGAATAGGTGTTGTATAATGTGCCAAAAAATTTGCGCCGCACTTCGGCAATGCCTTCAAGGTCAAACTTTAGATTGTCCCAAGGGTTGGCGTTTGAAATCATATACCAGCGTGTAGCATCTGGCCCATACTCTGAAATGGTCGAAAATGGATCGATGGTATTGCCCAATCTTTTTGACATTTTTTGACCGTTTTTGTCTAAAACCAATCCATTTGAAACTACATTTTTGAAGCTAATTTTGTCAAAAACCAAACACGAAATAGCATGTAATGTATAAAACCAACCTCGTGTTTGATCGACTCCTTCGGCTATAAAATCTGCGGTATCATTGCCGTCTTGCTCTTTTTTTGAAAATGGATAATGCCATTGTGCATAGGGCATTGCGCCGCTATCAAACCACACATCGATCAAGTCGGTTTCGCGAATCATAGGTTTGCCCGATGGCGAAACTAGTGTGATGGTATCTACGATGTTTTTGTGCAAATCTATCAAATCATAATTTTCATCTGATAAATTGCCAATTTCAAATCCAGCATAAGGATTTTTGTCTTGAATACCTGCTGAAATGGCTTTTTCGATTTCAAAAATCATTTCTTCGACAGAGCCAATTAAAATTTCTTCGGTGCCATCTTCGGTGCGCCATATTGGCAGCGGAATGCCCCAAAATCGTGAGCGAGAAAGGTTCCAATCATTGGCGTTTTTGAGCCAATTGCCAAATCTGCCTTCGCCGGTGGCTTTGGGTTTCCAATTGATAGTTTCGTTGAGGTCGAACATTCTATCTCGAATATCGGTTACTTTGATAAACCAAGAATCCAACGGATAATACAATATTGGCTTGTCTGTTCGCCAACAATGTGGGTAGCTGTGGACATATTTTTCGACCTTAAAGGCTTTATTTTCTTCTTTGAGTTTAATAGCAATTTCAACATCTACAGACTTTTCAGGTGCTTCGCCCTCGATATAATATTCGTTTTTGACATATTTTCCAGCATATTCGTTCATTTCTGGACGAAATTTTCCTTGCAAATCTACCAACGGAACAGGGTTAGCATTTTGGTCTAAAACCAATAGTGGCGGTACTTCGGGTGTAGCTTCTTTGGCAACTTTGGCATCATCTGCTCCAAATGTTGGTGCGGTATGCACTATTCCGGTACCATCTTCGGTGGTTACAAAATCGCCTGCTATCACTCTAAAAGCATTTTCGGGGTTTTGATATGGAAGGGCATAAGGCATGAGTTGCTCATATCGAATTCCTACTAAATCTGCGCCTTTGCATTGTGTCAAAATTTGATACGGAATTGTTTTGTTTGTGGGTATAAAATTGTCAAAATCTGCAATGTTTGTGGTTTCAAAAAAACCTTTTCCAAATTGTTTGGCTACTAAATTTTTGGCCAAAATCACGTTTGTAGGCAAAAAGGTGTATTGATTTATGGTTTTTACCAAAACATAATCGATTTTTGGCCCCACTGTCAATGCGGTGTTTGAGGGCAAAGTCCAAGGCGTGGTTGTCCAAGCTAAAAAATAAATATCGCCAAATTCTTGTAAAAATTCAGGCAAAGTATTTTGAATACTCTTGAATTGTGCCACCACGGTTGTATCAGTAACATCTCGATAGCTTCCGGGTTGGTTGACTTCGTGACTGCTCAAACCTGTTCCGGCTTTTGGCGAGTAAGGTTGAATGGTATAGCCTTTGTACATCAAATTTTTGTTATAAATTTGTTTCAAAAGCCACCATACAGATTCCATATATTTGGGTTTGTAGGTGATATATGGGTCTTTCATATCGACCCAATAGCCCATTTTTTGGGTCAAATCGTTCCATACGTCTGTATATCGCATGACGGTTTTTTTGCAGGCTTCGTTATAGGCCTCTATAGAAATTGTTTTGCCAATATCTTCTTTGGTGATGCCCAATGCAGCCTCTGTGCCCAGCTCTACGGGCAATCCGTGGGTGTCCCAGCCTGCTTTTCGGTTTACTTGAAAGCCTTTTTGGGTTTTGTATCTACAAAAAATATCTTTGATGGTGCGCCCCATCACATGATGTATTCCGGGCATCCCGTTTGCTGATGGAGGCCCTTCAAAAAAAACGAATGGTGGTTTGCCCTCACGCGTGCTTACGCTTTTTTCGAATATGCTTTGTGTGCTCCAAAAATCAAGTGTTTCTGAGGCTATTGTTGGTAGATGTAGGGTTTTGTATTCTTTAAATTTTGTACTCATTGTTGTTCTGTAAATTCAATTTGCGAAAGTAAGCATTTTTTGGGATTGCTGTTGTTCAAAATTTGATAAAATACTCACAAAAGTAGATTTGGTTGTTTTGTTTTTGTGTCAAATAATTTTTGAAAAGTTGTCTATATCTGTTGCATTCGTTTTTTTAAATTAAGAAAAAAAAACCTACTTCATCACAAAAATCCATTCTCATAGATTTGACCCGTTATCAAATCTCGATGAGACATCAATAACGATTGTTTTGTAAGCACCACTTGCGTAACACTCAATGTTTTCAAACTATTGCGGTCTATGATTAATCCGTTTTTTGAATTATTTGTTTCTGTGTGTAAATGAAAATCGATCAAATCTTGTGCGTTTGCTTGCTTTTTTTGATTCAAAAAAGCCAAAAACCATGCTTTCCTTTGTGATCGAATCGCTGCTTCATACAAGGTTGCAGACGACCAAAAATGCGCCTCGGTTGTAGCTAATTGCGTTTTTTGTTTTCTAAAACCATCCCATCGAAGCTGAAAAAGCTGTTGATTACGAAACAAAATTATCGTAAAAGCCTCCGTGTTTTTAAGCCTTATTTTGTCCCAAAAATCTTCTGGAATTGCCTTGCTAATCAATTCTATGACAATCAATCCACGGCTTTTTTTATAAAATGTCTTAGGCTCATGTTTTTCGGTAGCGCCATTTAGTAATACTACGACGCTACCATTTTGATGTGCCGCAAACCAGCTTCCACCAGATTTTGGATCTTTTGGAAACAGTATTTTTTGATGATTTCGTTGGTAGATTTTTGGTGCTATCGAAGGGCGAAGCACTTGCTCGTCACGGTTTGAGGTGAATACAATACCTGATGCTGTGGGCACAAAACTTAGGGTGCACATTGATTTTGATTTCTGTGTTTTAAAGTAGAAGGCGCAACTCCAAAATCTGGGTCGAGGTGAATGTTTTCTAAAAACAAAACACCCACTTTTATCAAAGCTTGATGGTGAATACAGTGGTCAAAATTATACCACAATTCTCGCTCATAATTGGTTTCGATTGTTGTTTTTGGATCGATTTTTCCAATTTCTAACCACATTTTTTTATTTATTTTTTCTAAATTTTCTTGAAGTTCTATCAAATTTTGAATCGCAAAATCAGTATCAGTTTGCATTAACAAATTCCGTTTTCGCAAATCATAATTCACCGTTCCGCTTTCATAACCTTGCTCCAAACAGCCAAACATTTCGATTACATGACGGCTGTGCTCGCCAATTGTGGCGTTGCTCAATGCGGAGCAGGGCATTATAAACTGAGTGTTTGATAATTGCGTCAGAAGGGCAACAAGCTCTGAAATACTTTTTTTAATTTGGCTAACAATCATATTCTAAAAAGAAATTTTTTATAGCGCAAATTTACTACAAAACTTCTTGACAAACGATATTCGAGAGTTGTCTTACGCTGTTTAATATAAAAAAAATGATTTTATTACTTTCCAAAAAAAAAAGAGCCGCAATTGCGGCTCTTTATCTTCAAAAAAAAGGTAATTTAGTTTTTAATGATTTTTACGGTATTTGTTTTATCGCCAACTTTGATGGTGGCAAAATACAAGCCCGATGCAAAAGTACTCGCATCTATTGCAAATTCTGATGCCATAATGTTTTTGGTCATTACAATTTTGCCGCTAATATCGGCAATAGCAATACTGCTTACTTGTGTGTTATTGGTTTTGAAATTCCAAACGTTTGAAGTAGGATTTGGATATACACTCACTACGTTTTTGTCGAAAGTAGTGGTAGCCGCTGCAGGATCTGCAAAACTATATTCACCAGTCAATCTATTGAAAGATACGTTATAGGTGCCTGCAACTGCAGTAAAATTACCCGCCGAGCTGCTTGCAACCCCCGTTGGAAATCCACTTCCTCCATAGCTTAAATCCCAATTATGACTTGCTCTAAATTTCATTTCTCCATTTACCAATACAACATTTGAATATGTTAAATTGATACCGTTATCTACTGATGACATGCTGAGTTCATTAGCGTCCTCCCATCCGCCTACTGCGGTTCCAATCATACCAATTGGCGATTCTGTAAAGGTATAAGCACCCGTATCTTTTTTGAAAGTTACGTTAAAATACCCTACTGTTGATGGAATATCTCCACCACCTAAAGTAGCTGTACCCATAGGAAAACCTGGGCCACCGTAAACCATCATTGCATCGTTGTCTTTGATAAAATGAACATTTGGCGCACTATAATAAACATCATTTTTATGATAATCGTTTCCTGTAGCATCCACATTCATCGCTACTGCTGTAGCTGCGGTGTTGAATGCGCCCGTAATTCCATAATTGTCCACAGTTGCAGATACCAAAACAAATGAATAAGCTCCAGTTATTCTGTTGAAACTAATGTCATAAACACCCGGTGTTGCTGGGATATTGTCTGGACCATTAGAAACCCCTGTTCCTGTCGGAAAATCTGTTCCTCCCCAGTTGTTTGCCCATGAAGAGTTGGCTCTAAACTTTACTTTAGAATCACCACCATTGACAGCAATTGTTTGTCCTGTTAGCGTAAAATTGATTCCACCATCAGTTGAAGACATTGCAATCTCGTCTGCATCGCCCCATCCGCCAATACCGTTACCTATAATAGTTACCGGCACTTCAATAAAGCTGTAGGCAAGTGTGTTTTTGTTGAAATTGGTGTTATAAAAACCATGCATCAACGGAATAGCTGTTCCGCCTGCAACTGCTGCTCCAGCAGGAAAAGTTGTGCCTCCCCATGTCATTGTGGCATCGTTGTCTTTGATAAATTTGACATCGGCAGCGGTATAGTGAAAATCTGTTTTAGAATAATCTATACCATCGGTAGTAATCATTGGCTCTGCAGTTCCCCAAGCGTTGAAACCGCCATAGATTCCAATATTGTCAAAACCTAAAGACACAGGAGTAAACAAGAAGGCTCCTGTTGTAATATTGAAACTAATATCAAACGTGCCCGCAGGCACATCCTTAATATTTTGAGGCGAAGAAATAGCTATTCCACTAGGGAATGTCGCACCACCCCAACTAATAGCCCAAGCACCATCTTGTCTGAATTTCAATTCAGTTGAAAGAGTAAATGTGTAAGCGGTTAATGAAAAGTTAACGTTATCTGTGGTGTTCATCACCACATCGCCACTCCAGTTATTAAACCCCCCAATCATTCCAATACTTTGTGCATTAGAAGTGAAGGCAGCCATTGAAAACAGCAAAGAAAAAAGTAATTTTTTAAACATAGTGTTAGTTTTTTTGATTAATAAACACAAAATTAGCTAAAAATGCGATAGCTCGTTTT
>JANNBA010000014.1:0-3644 GCA_031384845.1 Bacteroidota bacterium | reverse complement strand
AATTAATATGAATGTTGACTTCGGTTGTCTATAAAAGTAACCAATAACAGTTTATTATTTATGATATGATATATTAGAGAATTATGCTCGTCAATAACACATTTTCTATAACCAAATAATTTAGATTCAGGGCAAATTTGGTTGAAAGAGGCGATTCTTTCAATAAGCTGGTCAACATCAAATTCAAAAGCTTCTACTTCTTTGTTTGTCCAATAATCAAATAAGTAATCGACTACTTTAAAGAATGATTCTAAAGCGGTTTCTGTCCAAACAATTTCCATTAAAGTGATTTGTTTTTGATGTAATTTTTAATTCTTTCTTTAGCTTCCTTGTGTGGTATCACCCTATTTTCTTCTATGTCTTTTTTTCCTTTTTCGATGAGTGAAATTTGTTGTTCAGACAATTGTTCCGCCCAGTCGGAATTAGAGGATTTAAAAGCTAAAAATTCGATATATCTATCTACTTCATACAAAAGATTTACAGGAAGAGATTTTATTTTTTTATTAATCTGTGTAGCGGTTATAGTAGTCATTTTAATGTTTTTTATAGTGCTAATTGTTGAATTTTCTTTTTGGTAATAAAAGCATCAAGAAACGTTTTGCCAAATGTTTTTCGTCAGAATTTACTTTTTTCTGCCAAATCACTTTGGAAATAAGCGTTGTTGTCTCTTAATAGCGAAATTATATTGCCTATATCCATATCTAAAAAAGAGATAAAAGTTCTTGTTGTTAATAGAATAGTGCAAATATAAGCAATTATAAGACACAAAAAAATCCATTAATATTTGTATGGTTGAAAACTAAAAGATACTTCTGTATCTAATGATAACATCAAGAAAAATTAAAATTTTTTTAGTTTTGTGATGCTACATTTTATTACCCAACTTTCTAATTTCAGACTTTGCCGTAAGATGCTTTCAGCATGACAAACTGCAGGGATTGGTGTTTGTGGGTAATAGATAATAGATAATAGAAATTAGAGAATAGAGAATAGAAAATAGAAAATGGAGAATAGAGTCTAGAAAATAGAAAATTGTTTGCGCCCACAAGTTGCGCCCACACAGTTTGTCATCCTGAAAGGATCTTACGAATCGGTGTTGGTTGAAAACAATTTGGGAAGAAACTACAAATAAAATATTGTTGGTTTTGAGTTCTGAAAACACGTCTGGTTTGAAAAATTGTGGTCTTTTAGCATTTTACCTTTTAACAGAAAGTCTTGAAAACCCAATCCGTCTAAAATCGCCCCGATGTAGCGGCATCCTTTTTGTTTTTTTTCTTTTTCAGAAAAAAACAAAAAGATATAGCGTGCAGCGGGACAGGTGGTGTGCTAAAGATGGGTGGTGTGCGCCAAAAAAAAAAAAAGAAGGTGCAATAATTATTCATAATTGTATTATATTTGTAAAAGCGCAGATAAGCAAGAACGTTATTAAAAATCAAAAAATCAAACTATGGAAATTGTGTCACCAGAAAATTGGAACCACCCCAATAACCCGATCCCTTATTTCAAGGTTGATCCAATTGCAGTGCTTTTGCTTGGCTTTTTCACCTGTGGATTGTATCATATTTATTGGAATATGAAAATTGCTGAAGTTTTGAACGCCGTTTCCGAAAAAGAAATTATTTCGCAGCCAATTGCCTTATTTGCAGGATGTTGCTATCCAGTTAATTTTTATTTCTTTTATCTAATTGGCAAAGAGGGTCTTCCAAACGTGTATCAACGTGTCCAAATTCAGCCAAAAAATGACACAACACTGTTGATTGTTTTAGGGTTTTTCTTCCCTATGATTGCCGCAATGATTGTGCAAGGTGACATCAATAAATTGTATAATTAATTTGAAAAACAAAAAAATTTATGGCATAATAGCAGCATTCCTCACGCTGCTTTTTCCGTATATTGTCATGCAATCCAACACTGATTTTCAACTTGAAACCGCACAGTCACTGTGTCCTCTCAAGATGTTAAGCGGTTTTCCGTGCCCGGGTTGTGGTATTACAAAATCGATGGTTTTTTGTTATGAAGGCGCATTTTCAAAAAGTATTTCATACCATTTATTTGGACCACTTTTGATAATTTTTTGTGTGTTTTTGATAATTTTGTTGATCATTGAACTCCTTTTCAAACAAGAATATTGCAATTTTTTGTTTTATAATAAAAAATTAGGAATTGCAATTGCTTTATTTTTAGCTGTTTATCATATTATAAGGTTGTTTTATTTTGTAAAAAACAACAATATTGAGGCTATTTTTAAACAATCGATTTGGCGATGAATTAAAAATCTAACAACCATTTTGTTTTTTCGGAAGTCAAAATTTCACTTTGTTTTTTGCCAAAAAAATTGATTTGAATAATGTTTTGTTGCGAAGCATCCAATCCAATCATGCAGTTATTTTCTATTTCAAAATGTTGAATATCAACTATATCTGTAATTTTTAGATAACAAACCAGCACATTTACATCTAATTCTTTGGACAAAAAAAGTAATTTTTTGGGCTGATGGTTTATTTGAATATGCAAAGATTCGTCAAACATTTTTTGGAGCAAAACCAGATCTGGGGCAGATTCAAATTTGTCTCCTATATGGGTTTTGATGGTTTTATTTTTTGATAAAAAACGATTCAAATCGTCCACAAAAATGCGGGTCGTAATTTCGACACGGCTTTTTTGTGGCACAAAGCTAAATTGATAAATCGACACAAAAAATTGGTGATAGACAAACGAACTCAACGCAAAACACAATACAAATCCCAAAAACACTTTTTTCATCGGTCAAAAATAAGTGATTATTATGGAGTAAACAATTTTTTGTAAAGCGATGCTAATTCTGAAAGTTTAAAACTAATTAAGGTTTTGTTTTTTGAATCCCAAACTTTTTCAAAACCATCGTTTTCAATTACAAAATACTTAAAACTAGCAATTCGATCGACATCAATTTTGAGAATTTTGATATAAAATTCATTTTCAAACAGCCGGTCTAATTTGGCGCGCATAAGTTCTTTTTTTTCTATCAAAATGTTTTTTTTCAAAATGGCAGTTTGCCCAGTGATAGCATTGATTATTGGGTCTAAAGGAAGCAATCCTCCACCGGTTGTTGCCGTTCGTAAGCGACGCTCGGCAACAGTATATTTGATGGCAGGTTTTGACAAAATTCCTAGATCAAAGGCATTTATTTTGGGATATTTAAAGACCTGTACCTCATTGAGCTCTGTTATTTTCACCGTCATTTGGATCGCAATAAAAGGGAGGTCAAAATCTGAAACCTCAATAATTTTGCGAAAATAATCCAAATTTGATGCCGAAAATACAAGCAAATCATCTGGTTTTGCCAAAATCCAAAAATTGCCGTCAAAGTTGCTTGTCGTTTCTGTTTCGGTAGTCAGGTTGATGACATGAACACCAGACGCACTTCCATCGTCAACGCTAATTTTTCCGTGTATTTTTTTTTCTGTTTGGGCGTTTCCAACCCAAACAAAAACAGAAATCAAAAATGTAATCAAGTAGAGTTTTTTCAAATTTGGCATTTTTTAGGGTGAAATAACAAAATTAAAACAATCGATTGCCAAATTGCTGTTAGCATGCCGCTAAAAGCTTGTTAAAAATTTGAAATTAATGAAGTAGCAAGCTAATCGCTTTTTTTGGAACTCCAA
>JANNBA010000088.1:0-41848 GCA_031384845.1 Bacteroidota bacterium | reverse complement strand
AAGCGGACTGTGATAAAACTCTGGATTATTGATGGCATTTTCAACCTGCACTGCCGAAATCATACCCCGATCACCGTCTAATAAGCAGCAAGAAACCCCGCTATTAAAAGAAACGCCACCACCCTCATAATTAAAAACGTGAGCCCACTTGTCTGAAATCAATTGTTCGCCTGGCTGTGTATGTAATTTTATAGCAGTTTGATTGGCCATTGTTCCCGACGGAAAAAATAGGGCATCCTCCATTCCAAACATTTCAGCAACTCGTTTTTGAAGTTCATTTACCGAAGGGTCTTGTTTATAAACATCATCACCAACTTTGGCCATAAACATATAGCGCAACATTTCAGAAGAAGGTACGGTAAGGGTATCGCTAATTAAATTAATTTCCATAAAATAAATTGTTTTGAGCCAACAAAAATACACATTTTGAGCAATTAATTCCAATTTTGTTTCCTCCAAAAATCAAGAAGATGTCGTATTCTTTTGTTTTTTTAAATACATTAAAAACTGAAAAATAGCCATTAATAAAAAAAGTAGGGGCAAAAAGTCGTGCAAAAGATGATTTTGAATCCAATTGATGTTGGCAGAAAGCCAAACTAATGACAAAATAACTGTCAACATTCCAACAAAACTACCAATTATAGCACCAATGACGTAACTGTATTTTGAATATTTTTTGAAATTAACATACTGATTTGCAACAACATATATGTTCCAAGAAGTCCAAAATGGAATTTGAACAACATTCAACAAACTTAAAACAAGACCCAAATATATAGTAGAACTCATTGAAATTGGGAGCAATAATTGATCGTTTTGAACATAATTTTTGCTTTGAAATCGAAAGAAATAAGCCATCAAAAGCAGAAAAAAAATACTTAACAACGAGATTATTTGCATCAACTTTTTATTTTTAGTTAGTATTTCGGCAAAAATAAAAGTCATATAAATTACAATAGCTTCAATAACGAGCACTCCTAAAAGATAAAAAATCAGAGATATTATTCCGTTTTTTTTGTAAATTTCAAAACCAAAAACATTCAAGTATCCCAACGGAAGGGCTCCAATAAAACTGATAGAGAAACCAATAAAAAAATTTGATAAATATTTCATAATCAGAAATTTGTAATTTTTTTATTTTGCTCATTATGAAGTTTAAATTCCCTTACACCTTCGCGAAAACTCAAAAACGGAATTCCGTTTTGATGATTTTGCGCACTAATTTGATACATCATCGTGATATGCCGCGCTAGTTCGTTCCAAGCAAAAAATATAGAATGTCGTGGGTCATAAATGTGTGTCGGTTCGCTTCCGGCACCATTTATTTCGACAATACTAAAATTTTTTCCAGCTTCAAGATCGCTCAAATTGTCATACATCAAATCGATTCTACCAAAATAAAAACCATCTATTTGAAGGCAAATTTGATCAATTACATTTGTTAGTTTGGGAGAAATCCAATGGCTGCGATCCAAAAATTTGGCGCCACGGGCATGATTTCCATACGGCACCAATTTTTGTTTTTCGCCTTTTGGCAAAATTTTCAAAATTTGACTTCCAAATTCTCGTTCCAAAACTTGAAGTTGGATGGCAAAACGTGGATTTTTTAAAATCAAATCCCGAACTGTATCAATGCCATTTCCTTCGATTTCTAAAAATTCTTTGGAAACAATCCCCGTTAATTTGCCGTTTTTTTCGCTTGGAAAACGAACATAAAAAACACCAATTTCATGTGGAAACGGAATGAAATCCTGAATCAAAAAATCAAATTGTGCTTTTTTCCAATAATGAAAAAACGAATTTTCATTCTCAATTTTTTTGACTGCGGAACCCCGCAAACCAATGTCTGGCTTGACAATAAATGGGTATTGAAAATCTTGTATTCCCTTTATTTCTAATAATTTTTCAAACGAGATTGGGGTTTTGATTAGACTTGTTTTTGGATAATAGGATAGTGGCATCAAATCATAAATTTCTTTTTTGCTCTCGTTAAAAAAACCGCCGTTTTTGATTGAAGGATTACATGCGTTAAAGAAAAAAAGTGATTTTGATTTTAAAGCATACCAAATCCAAAGTAAATATATAGGAACATAAACCAATTGAAATGGCCAATATTCCCAATGAAAAAGTTTGTGTAAAAATAATTTCAAGATGCTAAATTTATTGCAAATAAAAACAAATATTTTGATTTTTTGACGCAGTCATTCTAATATTCATTCATTCAAATTAAAAATGGTATAACTTTGATGAGTCGATTTTACAATCGCCTCTGTTCGTTCAGGATGTGTATCTGATATAAAAAGCTGTCCAAAATTGTCATTATTTACCATTTCGATGATTTTTTCGACTCGGCTTTCGTCTAATTTGTCAAAAATATCATCAAATAGCAATATGGGATTTTCGCCGGATTGTCTTTTTACAAATTCAAATTGGGCTAATTTTAAAGCGATTAAAAATGATTTTTGCTGTCCCTGCGAACCAAATTTTTTGATGGGATGGTGGTCTATTTCAAACAACAAATCATCACGATGAATACCCACGCTAGTATATTGCAAAAGCCTGTCTTTGCTGATATTGTCTAATAAAAGCTGGTTGAAATTTTGATTTTCTAAATGACTTTCATATACCAATTGAACCGTTTCTGAACCTCCAGTTATGGCTTGATGGTGGTGGTTGAAAATAGGCAAAAATTGTTCTACAAAATCTTTGCGTTTTTCAAAAATTTGATGACCAATTTGATGTAGTTGTTCATTATAAATATACAGGGTATCGGTTTCAAAAATATGGTTGTTTGCAAAGTATTTGAGCAAAGCATTTCTTTGAAGCAATATTTTTTGATATTGAATCAGTTTTTGCAAATAAGCAGCGTCTAATTGTGAGAGCACACTATCAATAAATTTTCGTCTGGTATCGCTTCCGTCCATGATCAAATCGCGGTCTGCAGGCGAAACAATCACTAATGGAATAAATCCAAAATGATCCGAAAATTTGTCATAAGGTTTGCCATTTCGTTTGAGAATTTTTTTATTCCCTTTTTTCAAACTGCATACAATTTGCTCGCTTCGGTCGTGTTTTTCAAAAACACCATCAATCACAAAAAACTCTTCGCCGTGTTTGATATTTTGAACCGCCAATGGGTTGAAATAGCTCTTGCCAAAAGCCAAATGATATATTGCATCGAGTACATTGGTCTTGCCAATACCGTTTTTTCCTACAAAACAGTTGATTTTTGAATCGAAATCGAAATTTACTTCCGAAAAATTTTTATAATTGAATAAAGAAATTTTTTTTAAATACATTTGAAAAGGTGCGCCGTTATTGATATTATTGAAGATTTTAGGATAAACTAAAACCGTATTTCTATAAAAGTGTGCAAATTATTGAAAATTATCGACAAAACAGCTTTTAGATTTGAATTAAAATTTTATTTTTGCACCTCACTAAAATACACTAAATGGCAACTTTTAATAAGAGAGGATATAAAGAACCGAAAGAAAAAGCAGTAAAAGCAGCAAACAATTTTGTTGAAGAAATTGCAATTGACGAAAAAGATAGTACAACGGCAGGTGTGTTTAACAGTCTTGATGCAACTGCTTCAAAAACAGAAGCGTTTGTAGAAAAAAACCAAAAAATTATTTTTGGAATAGTAGGCGCGGTCGCATTGGTTGTTGTTGGATATTTTGCATACAACAAATTTATAGCCGAACCAAAAGAGTTGGATGCTGCCGAACAAATGTTTTTGGCGCAACAAAATTTCAAAAAAGCAACTGAAGGAACCAAAAGTGATTCATTATACAATTTGTCATTAAATGGAGCCGAAGGAAAATATGGCTTTCTTAAAATTGCTTCAGAATACTCAGGAACAAAAGCTGCCAATTTGGCAAACTATTATGCTGGAATGGCTTATTTGAACACTGGAAAATTTGACAAAGCAATAGAATTTTTAGAACAATTTGGTTCAGATGACAAAGTTTTGGGCGTTATAGCAATTGGCGCAACTGCCGATGCCTATTCTCAAAAAGGAAAGCAAAAAGAGGCTTTAGAGCTTTATATAAAAGCTGCCGAAGCCAACAAAAACGAGTTTACAACGCCATTATATTTGATGAAAGCTGGAAAATTGGCTCTTTCAATGAATGATAAAGCTGCAGCATTAAAATATTTTACAGACATCAAAGACAATTTTGCAACTTCGCCAGAAGGACAAGCAGTAGATGCCTTGATTGGATTGTCACAATAAATGAAATATTTGTAGTCCATTTTGATTAGGATTTGTAATTTTGTAAAAAAAAAGCAAATCCAATTTAAAAAAAATTATGGCAACTGCAAACAAAAATTTATCAAATTATAACAAAGAAACTATCCCAAATGCGAATCAATTTCGGTTTGGGATTGTTGTTTCAGATTGGAACGATCACATCACAAATGGTTTGTTTTTGGGTGTTACAACTGCACTTCAGGATTGTGGTGCTTTGACAGAAAATATCATTAAATGGAATGTGCCCGGCAGTTTTGAACTCGTTTATGCCTGCAAAAAAATGATTGAAACACAAAAACCCGATGTAGTAATTGCAATTGGAAGCGTTATAAAAGGTGAAACACAGCATTTTGATTTTGTGTGTGAAGGTGTGACACAAGGCATCAAAGATTTGAATGTTTTGTCTGATATACCCGTGATTTTTTGTGTTTTGACAGATAATAACGAGCAACAATCTATCGATAGAAGCGGTGGTAAGCATGGCAACAAAGGCACCGAGGCGGCAATTGCAGCCATAAAAATGGCTTTTTTGCGGCAACAAGCTAATGATGGTTTTCATTTTATAGCACAAAAATTGATAACCAATAAAGCACTTCAAATAGACAATCAAAAATTAAAATTAGAGTAGTAAACTAAAAACTAAAAACTTATGCTTCAAGATTTGAATGCAGAAATTCATAAAGCCTGTGAAATCATTCAGAATGGCGGTATCATTTTGTATCCCACAGACACCGTTTGGGGAATTGGATGTGATGCGACAAATGCCGAAGCGGTCGCCAAAATTTTTGCGCTCAAGCAGCGCGCCGACTCACAAAGTATGATTTGTTTGATGAATTCTGAAAAGATGATTTATAACGTTTTCAAAGAAGTGCCAGAAGTGGCTTGGCAAATTATGGATTTGTCTGAAAAACCAACTACGATTATTCTTGACAATCCCAGAAATGTGGCTTCAAACTTGATTGCAGCTGATAATTCTTTGGGAATAAGAGTGGTCAAAGAGCCGTTTTGTTTCAAATTGATGGAGCGTATGCGAAAGCCATTAGTTTCAACTTCAGCCAATATTTCGGGCGAACCAACCCCAAAATGTTTTGCAGAAATAAGTACGATTATTATCAAAGGTGTAGATTATGTTTTTCCTTTTTTTCACGAAAAAATAGCTGGAAAACCATCAACAATTATCAAATTATCGAATGACAATCAAGTAAAAGTGATTCGGAAATAAAATTTTTGTAACTTTGTAAAAAACATCAAAACGATTTATCTTCCGACTCTGAATAAATTAAAACAAACAATCGAAATATAAACTTGAATATAGAAATTAAGGTTAGAAACAGAATTTTGTCAAGTATTTAATGACGATATTTTGAATTTAAAATTCGATCAAATATCTCTCTTCAAGCAAATTACAAGCCCTTTTCAATGAATTATAAAGTCGCATTAGAAAATCCAATTTTTGAAATCATATCCAAAGCTGCAAATCATCTTCAAATTGAAAGTTATGTTATTGGTGGTTTTGTTCGAGATTATATTTTGGGCAGAAACCACAATAAAGACATTGATATTGTGGCTATTGGCAGTGGAATAGCACTTGCACAACAGGTTTCGATTATGCTCCCAAACAAACCAAAGGTTCAGATTTTTAAAACCTATGGAACAGCAATGTTGCGTTTTGAAAATACCGAAATAGAATTTGTAGGTGCTCGAAAAGAGTCGTATCATTTTGAAAGTCGCAATCCAGTTGTTGAAGATGGCACTCTCGAAGACGATCAAAACAGGCGAGATTTCACAATCAATGCCATGGCGCTATCACTAAATTCTACAAATTATGGTGCCCTTTTGGATCCATTTGATGGGCTAAGTGATATTCTAAACAAGTGCATAAAAACCCCTTTAAATCCAGACGTTACCTTTTCAGACGATCCACTTAGAATGTTGCGCGCCGTGAGGTTTGCTGCGCAATTGGAATTTGAAATCGACCCTATTTCATTGAAATCCATTTGTGACCAAAATCAGCGTATCAACATTATTTCGGGCGAGAGAATTGTGGACGAGTTAAATAAAATTTTGATGACAAATCAACCCTCAAAAGGATTTTTGTTGTTGTATAAAACAGGCTTATTATCCATAATATTACCCGAATTGACTGCGCTAAATGAGGTTGAAGAAATTGACGGACATACACACAAAAATAATTTTTATCATACGCTCGAAGTGGTCGATAACATTTGTCCAAATACTAATGATGTTTGGCTTCGATGGGCAGCATTGCTTCATGACATTGGCAAGGCTCCTACAAAAAAATTCCATACAAAACAGGGTTGGACATTTCACGGGCATGAATTTTTGGGCGGAAAAATGACCAAAAAAATCTTCGAAAGATTGCATTTTCCATTAAATAACAAAATGAAATTTGTTCAAAAAATGGTCATTATGAGCTCTCGTCCCATAGTTTTATCGCAAGACGAAGTTACAGATTCTGCAGTTCGAAGACTGGTTTTTGACGCAGGTGACGATGTAGAGGATTTAATGACGCTCTGTGAAGCCGATATTACAACCAAAAATCCAAAAAAATTCAAAAAATACCATCAAAATTTTGATATAGTTCGGGCCAAAATCGTTGAAGTAGAGCAGCGTGATAGTATCCGTAATTTTCAGCCGCCAATAACGGGAGAGCAAATTATGGAAATGTTTGATTTGAAGCCATCCCAACAAGTTGGAATTTTGAAAGAAACCGTAAAAGAAGCCATTTTAGAAGGCGAAATCACAAACGATTTTGTTGCGGCTTATCCGCTTTTGGTCAAAAAAGCAGCTGAAATGGGATTGACGGTTGTGAATAATTCGTTGATTCAATTTCAACCTGAAAATCTTAAGAAGCAATTACATAATTAAAATTTGAATATAGAGATGGGTCATAAATTTCAAAATGCAATCAAAGTAGCCTTGATTTCGGTATATTTGGTAATAGTTGCGGGGGCATTGGTGCGAATGACTGGTTCTGGAATGGGTTGTCCTGATTGGCCAAAATGTTTTGGATATTACATTCCGCCAACAGATATTGCTCAGCTTACCTATATGCCACGCCATTTATACAACAAAAATCAAGTAGTTATAAAAGATGAAAAATTATGGGTGGCCACAACTGATTTTGTGAGTCCGGGAGAATTTGAAACCAAAGATTGGAACCCTTATACCAAGCACGATTATGCTGTTTTTAATGCTACACAAACGTGGATAGAATATATCAACCGCCTCATTGGTGCTCTATCTGGTTTGGCCGTATTGATTATGGCGATTATAGCCCTAAAAAAATGGAAAACTGACAAGAAAATTGTTTTTTTGGCTTGGTTTACGGTCTTTTTAATGGGATTTCAGGGATGGTTGGGTGCACGAGTTGTCTATTCTGTCCTGAATCCAATAAAAATTAGCATACACATGACCGTCGCTCTGATTATTGTAGCGCTTCTATTAATTTTATTAAAAAAAACTACCAAATCAAACATGATAATTGGAAACAATTTTTTTAATAAAATATTATTTTTAAGTTTGTTAATCACTGTCTTTCAAATAATATTGGGTACACAAGTGCGGCAATTTGTTGATGAGCAAGTAAAAATTTTTGGTTACAACCAAATGAATTTGGTGTTAGAAAATCCAGATTTTCAATTTTATATCCACCGTTCATTTTCAATATTAATTTTGCTTACAAATTGTTTTTTGTGGTTCAAAAACAGAAAATTGAGTTTGGGTTTCTACAAAATAAATTGGGTAATACTTCTCATTTTTATAGAAATTATCTCAGGTGTTTTGATGTATTATCTTGATTTTCCTCTGTTGTCTCAACCCATTCATTTAGTGATTGCATCACTTTTGTTTGGTGTACAATTTTATCTTTTTTTGGAAACAAAATCAAATAAATATTTCAAAATTAACCAATCCAAGCTTTAAAATCCGAAACTTTTTCGCGACTTACAATAACCTCTTCAGATTCAAAAGTAGGCAAAATGAGTTGTAATCGAGAATTACTATACATTAATATTTCTTTGATTGCGTGTAATGGTATGATAAATTTTCTACTCACTCTAAAACATTTGTCTTTATCTAAATCTAATTCCAAATCATCTAAAGAGCTATCTATCAAATAGTTCCTGTTTTCAAAAGTATGAATATAAGTTCCTTTATTTTCGCTAAAAAAGCATTCGATTTCAGTTATCAATATGATTTTGAGATGTAAACCGATTTTGACAGTAAACCGATTTTTGTAGTTTTTTGAAATAGATTTTGAAACCATTTTCTTAATTTCTTCAAAATCAATATTAGAAGCCGTTTGAATGGTATGTCTATGTTTGAATTTTTCTATAGCAGTATGCAAATCAATTTCGTCAATTGGCTTCAAAAGATAGTCGATGCTATTCAATTTGAAGGCACGAAGGGCATAGGCATCGAAAGCTGTGGTAAAAATTACGGCACTTTTGATGTCTATTTTTTCAAAAATCTCAAACGACAATCCGTCGGATAGTTGAATGTCTAAAAAGATCAAATCCGGCTGCTCGTTTTTAGAAAACCAAACCAAAGATTCCGCCACAGAATGAAGCAAAACAGCTGTTTTTATACCCAATTTATCTAACTTTCGTTGCAATAATCGTGCGGCAGGCTTTTCATCTTCAATGATAATTGTTGTCATTTTTGGTTTGGTTTAAAAAATATAAAACTAAAGTTTCAGGTGAAACCAAATGTACTAATAAATTAGTATTATTCCCATTTATTGGACTTTTGTTGCATGATTTGGGCTATTTTTTTGGTTTCCCAATCTCGGCCGAACCAAATACCGCTCACAATAACAGAGAAGGCGTGGCCAATCAATCCGATACCCCAAAATAAGGAGGTAGAGAATGTTTCAAAACAAAAAAACGTTTCGTTGGCTTCTAATTTTGAATATTTTAATACAATAAGTAATACATTTACTAAAATATATACCATCAAGTGTGAGTAAAAACCTTTCAAATCTTTGACTCTTTTTTTGGCAATTTCAAGAGCAATTTGTTCGTTATTTGATGATTTGCTGATAGTTGATTCCATTTTATTTAAAATTGTTTAGGTTGTTTTTTTCTTGTTCCATAATTTCAGCAATCTTTTTTTCTTCCCAATCACTGCCCAAAAAAGGCATGTAATTAAAAACCCGCAATCCGTGAAAAATCACACCTATTCCCCAACCCAACATAGGCCAAAAGAACCATAAATACTCAGGCGATGTGCATAGGTTGATAATCGCTAGGGTCGAAATGACCACCACATAAGAACTTAAATTTCCATAAAAGCCTTTGATCTCCTCAACTCTTTTTTTAGCATTGAAGTAGGCGTTTTTTTCGTCAAAATTTGTTGTTTCCATAATCGAAATTTGTTTTGTTAATATTGGTACTTGAACTCTAAAAAATAATTGATTTTCTTCAATTTTCATTTTTCTGTCAGAAATAATGGCATATCGGCTGATAATATTTTGCAATCCAACGCCATTTCCTTCTTGTAAAACGGACTTTTTTTGAAAATTGTTTTCGATGATCAAAAAATCATTTTCGATATAAATTTTAATATGAAGCGGTTGCAAATCGCTCGCAATATTGTGTTTGACTGCATTTTCTAACAACAATTGCAAACAAAGAGGTACCACCTTTGCCTCGGTATTTTCAAAAAAATCGGGTATCTCAAACGAAATGCCGTTTTCAAAACGCATTTTGAGCAAACTCATATAGGTTTTTGCAAAATCCAATTCTTCATTTACAGTAACCAATTCTTTGTCTTTTTGTTCCAAAACATAGCGGTAAATTTTTGATAACGAAGTAGTAAATCGTTGCGCATTTGCAGGATTTTCTTCGATAAGTGAGCTCAAAACGTTCAAACTATTGAACAAAAAATGCGGGTCAATTTGGTTTTTTAAACTTTCAAATTTTGCAGAAGCCGTGGTAGCAATAATTTTTTGTTGATTTACCTTTTTGTCTTGGTTTTTTTTATAAAAATAAAAGGCGTGAAAAAATAAAGAAACAAAAATTGTTATCAAAACTGGAATTACATATTGAGCCGCATTTTGATGGGTTAGAAAATCTTGAACCGTATTTTTTGAAAAGACAACTTCAATCAAAAACCGAATTGCAAAAACAGTGGCTATAGATATCAAAACACTTCCTAAAACACCAATTATAAATCTATATTTTTGAAATGAATTCCTAACTATGTTTTTATTGAAATATTCAAAAAAAATAGCATTTACCGTAGTTAAGGATATACCATATAAAAAATAATAACCAACTTCGATGAGCAATTGTTGGTCAAAAATCAACTTTTTGCCCATAATAGTTTCTAATGAAATCAAAATAATAGACAAAAACAAACTTACCAAAAGCCCTTTTGTCAAACATTGCACCCAGAATTGTAATTTATTTTCCATTTTTAATTGTTTAATTTTGATGATGCAAATATTACAAATGTAGTTTTACCATACAATTTTTTATTACCGAGTTGTCAAAAATGGTTGCTGAACTGTATTTTTAAATTATAAAACGTCGTTTTTCTTACTTTTGATTATATTTGTAAATTATATTTTAAATCAAATTAAATGAAAAAATTAGAATTTTTGTTGATTATTGGTGCTTTTTTGATAAGTTCAAATTTGTTTGCACAAGGAACATTCAGCAAGTGGCCAGCCATCAAAACATTTCATGGCGTGATGTCTCAAACTTTTCACCCTTCCGAAGATGGCAATCTTGACCCCATCAAAAGCAGATCTGAAGAAATGGCTCAAAAAGCAGACGACCTTTCAAAATCTGAAATTCCAACCGAATTTAATAACAATAAAGTATTGGCGGCTATTCAAAATTTGCAAATAAAAAGCAAAGCATTAAACATAATGATTCAAGAAAAGGCAACAGACGAAGCGATTACAGAATTTTTGAGCAAAATTCACGATGTCTTTCACGAAATTGTTGGTCTTTGTGCCAATCACGAAGACGGCCCTAAATAAAGAAAGTCGCTTTTATGCGACTTTCTCATGGTTAGTATAGGTTTTATAAATTCCTTTCAGGAATATTTTTCAGAATTTCTACCACAAAACGCCAAAATTTTTGAGAAGATTTGATAGAAGCTCGCTCATCTGGGCTATGAGCCCCGTGAATAGTTGGGCCAAACGAAATCATGTCCATATCTGGATAATTAGTGCCTAAAATTCCGCATTCTAAACCAGCATGACAAGCAACAACCTTAGGCTGTTGTTGGTTTTGTTGTTCATAAATGCCAACTAATATTTTTAAAATATCCGAATTCACATTGGGCGTCCATCCTGGATATGAACCACCAAATGTTACTTCGCAACCACACAATTCAAAGGCGGAGCGCAGTGCATTTGCCAAATCCATTTTGGAAGTTTCAACAGATGAGCGTGTCAAACAGCCTACCATTATTTGACCATCCTTGACCACAACTCGGGCAATATTATTGGAGGTTTCAACCAAGTTTTCCATAGCGGCACTCATGCGATAAACTCCGTTTTGTGCTGCATAGATAGCTCTTAGAAACCCCTCTTGTATGCCCAAATCCATCACTTCTATAGGCAAATCGCTTTTTATGATTTCTATGGTCAAATTGGGTTCTGTAACCAAAAACTCTGTTTTAATATCATTTATAACTTCCTGCATATCAAAAAGATATGCTTCGTCAAAAGCATTTGCTACTATCACTTTTGCAACACTTTCTCGCGGAATAGCATTGCGCAAACTACCCCCATTAATTTCGTTGATTTGAAGACCAAAATTTTCAAAACCGTCAAACAATAAACGATTCATAATTTTGTTTGCATTTCCAAAACCTTTGTGTATGTCCATTCCAGAATGACCGCCATTCAATCCTTTTACGGTGATTGTATAGCCCGCAGAAGCCTCTGGTGTAGGCTCGGTTGTATAGGTTCGAGTGGCCGTCACATCGATGCCTCCAGCACAGCCAATATCTATTTCATCGTCCTCTTCGGTATCCATATTAAGTAATATTTCGCCTTTCAACACACCTCCTTTGAGGTTCAAAGCACCCGTCATTCCGGTTTCTTCATCGATCGTAAATAGTGCTTCAATATCGGGATGCTGTATGGTTTTTGATTCCAAAATTGCCATGATCATCGCCACCCCAAGTCCATTATCTGCACCGAGTGTGGTACCACGAGCTCGAACCCAATCGCCATCGATATACATTTCTATTCCTTGATTTTCAAAATCAAAAACAGTATCATTGTTTTTTTGGTGCACCATATCCAAATGACCCTGAAGCACAATTGGTTTTCTACTTTCCATTCCTTTAGTAGCTGGTTTTCTGATGATTACGTTTCTAATTTGATCTTCAAAAGTTTCTAATCCCAAACCTTTTCCAAAATCTTTTACAAACGCTATAACCCTTTCTTCCCTTTTTGAGGGGCGTGGTACAGAGTTTAAATCTGCAAATTTATTCCAAAGTTCTTTCGGTTCGAGATTTCTAATTTCTTGACTCATAGTGTTTTTAAAATATGGTTATTGCTATAAACTGATTTACAAACTTACATCAATTTGATGGTATTTCTATAATATTTTGTATTTTTATAAAAAAAATATGATTCACAAAAATAAATATGTCCTGCCCATTTTATTAGTTATTCAAATAGTTGTAGTTCAGATTATTAGTTGTTTTCCTGTTGCGGTTGAAAGTTATTACAGCAATGGTTTCTATAAAAAAACAACTCTTTTTTTACGATTTTTTTTTCAAAAAATACCCTTTTCTGTTGGCGATAGTCTGTATTTTGTAATTTTATTTTTTGTTTTAAAATGGTTTTGGAAAATTAAATATTCTTGGAAAACGGAAGCGAAAAATCATATAATTACAATTTTAAGTTTTTTCTCGATTTTTTATTTTTGTTTCCATTTGATGTGGGGTTTAAATTATTATAGACAACCGTTATTTGAAAAAATGGCAATTCAAAAGGACTATTCGATTCAAGATTTGACTTTTTTTACACAAAAATTGATACAAAAAACGAATTCCGTACAATTTGAAATTACAAAAAATAAATCACAAAAAATTAAGTTTCCTTATACTCAAAATCAAGTTTTTGAGATGAATTTGAATGGCTTTTCAAACCTTTCAAAAGAGTACAAATATTTTTCTTATTACAATTTGTGTGTAAAAAAATCACTCTTTTCAGTACCACTAGCTTATATGGGTTTTGCAGGTTATTTAAACCCTTTTAGCAACGAAGCTCAAATTAATTATCTGATGCCAAACTACAATTTGCCCACAACTACTTGTCACGAAATGGCGCATCAAATTGGTTTTGCAAGCGAATCTGAGTGCAATTTTATTGGTTTTTTGGCTTCTACAAAAAACAATAATTTGTATTTTCAATATTCGGGTTATAGTTTTGCACTGCGATATTGCATGGCTACTTTGAAAAAACAGGATGAAAAATTAGCGCAAAAATTGCTTCTAAAAATAAATCATGGCGTATTGGAAAACTATAAAGAAAGCGACTTGTTTTGGTCGCAATATGAAACGCCAATTGAGCAAGGTTTTGCTTTTTTTTATGATCATTTTTTAAAAATAAACCAACAAAATGATGGTTTGGAAGGATATAGCAAATTTGTAAATTTGATGGTAAATTTTTATAAAACCAATCAATTATCATAAAATTTATTATATTAGCCTAAATTATAAACCATGAAATATTCTTTATTTTCGATGATTTTGTTAAGTTTTGTTGTGCTTAATTGCACAGGACAAACCAAAGACACATTCCAAACTATCGAGCCAAAACTGTTTGCCCAAAAAATAATCGAAACACAAAACCCACAAATATTAGATGTTAGAACGCCCAAAGAATTTGGATCGGATCATCTCGATAATGCCCAAAACATAGATTGGTTTGATTCCAATTTTGAAAAAAACGTAATGGTTTTAGACACCTCCAAAACTGTATTTGTTTATTGTTTAAGTGGCAATCGAAGCCAAAAAGCATCAAAAAAATTGAGTGAGCTAGGTTTTAATCACCTCTACAGCCTAAAGGGTGGAATTACAAATTGGAATGCAAATCAATTGTCTAAACCAAGTGATAAAATTATTGGAATTTGTAAACAAGAATATGCAGAAATGATAAAATCTGACAAAAATGTTTTGGTCAATTTTTATGCAGATTGGTGTGAACCTTGCCAGAAAATGAAGCCCTATATATTAAAATTTCAGAAAGAGTTTGAATCCACAACAACCATAATAAGATTGGATGCCGATGAGCATAAAACAATGGTAAAAGATTTGAAATTTAAAGAATTACCAGCCTTAATTTTATACAAAAACAATAAAATTGTTTGGCAACACTTTGGTTTTATTACGGAATCTGAATTAAAATCACAATTAGAAAAATAAGATGCTTACACTAGAAACACTAGATTTTTTGGCAGATTTAAAAGCCAATAACAACCGAGAATGGTTTTTGGAAAACAAAAAAAGGTATGAACATTTCAAGCTCGATTATTTGCAATTGACAACCAATTTGTTGCTTATCTTGAGTGCAAACGATTCGAGTTTGGCACAACTTGACCCAAAGAAATGTGTGTTCAGAATCAATCGTGATATTCGATTTTCCAAAGACAAATCGCCCTACAAAACCCATTTGGGAATTTGGTTTTCTAGTGGCGCAAAAGCCCATAATCTTGCTGGATATTATGTTCAAATAGAGCATAATAACTGCTTTATTGCCGGTGGTTTGTATGCTCCGGAGGCTGTTGATTTAAAAAAAGTGCGAAAAGAAATTGCTTTTTTTTATGAAGATTTGCATGAAATTTTGGATGACAAAGATTTTAAATCTACTTTTGAAAGTCTTGATTTTACGGATATAAACACGCTCAAAAATGCTCCAAAAGATTTTGACAAAGACCATATAGCTTTGAAATATTTGAAATTAAAAAGTTTCACAGCCAGTCAAAAATTTGATGTTTCGGATGTTTTAAAACCAGATTTTATTTCCAAAACCGCACAAAAACTGTTGGTTTTGAAGTCATTAAACCAATTTATCAATCGTGCTTTGACGGCGGAAGTTTAATTTTATGAAAAAAAGAAAAATTCTTTTCCTTGGCGAGACTTTTAGAGCAGATGCTATCACTTGGATGAAAGGATTGCAAGAATTTGGCGATTTTGAAATTATTTGTTGGGAACTGCAAACACCAAGCAATGGTTTTTGGAACAAATTTAAACGTATTTTTGAATTTTGCTTTGCTTATTTTAAAATAAAAAGAATCAAAGACATACAAAAACCTGATATTGTAATTGCAGAAAGAACAACAAGTTATGGTTTTTTGGCTGCTATTTCTGGAATAAAGCCTATCGCAATTGCACAACAAGGTAGAACTGATTTGTGGCCAGAAGATTCAATTTTGTTACCATTTAAAAAAATTATTCAAAACTATGCCTTCAAAAAAGCGAATCTTATTCACGCTTGGGGGCAAACAATGACATTTTCGATGCTAAAAGCCAAAGTAGATTTTGATAAAGTTTTGGTGCTACCAAAAGGTATCGATTTGAAAGTTTTTAAATTCAAAAACGACCATAATAATATGATAATCAAAGCCATAATCACTCGTTCGTTAGAGTTAGAATACCGTCACGATATTATTTTGGAAGCTTTTTCTATTTTAAAACAAAAAAAAATAAATTTCGAGCTTTTGATAGTTGGTGATGGGAGTCAGCGTAAAAATTTAGAAAAATTAGCTGCTCAACTAAATATTCAAAATAATGTAATTTTTTGCGGTCGAATTTCAAATCATAGCTTACCAATGCTTTTACAGAACGCTAATTTTTATGTCAGTATGCCCATCACCGAAGGGGTTTCGGCATCATTGTTTGAGGCGATGGCTGCTGGTTGTTATCCTATTGTTTCAGACGTTTTGGGAAATCAAATTTTTATAAACAATAAAAAAAATGGTATTTTAGTTCCTGTTGATGATTTTCAAAAACTTTCCGATGCGATAATTTGGGCTTTTGAAAATCAAGAACAACAAATTAGAGCAATTGATGAAAATCGAAAATTCATTGAAACAAATGCCAATTATGAAGTGAATATGAAAATAATTTCAAACGCATATCACAAATTGATTAATGAACAAAAAAGCGCCTAATTATGTGTGGTATAAACGGAATTTTACATTTTCAAACTCAAAAAAAAATTGATCAAGATACCCTCGTGAGGATGCGTGATGCGTTGTCACATCGAGGGCCGGATGATCAAGGTTTGTTTATAGAAAATAATATTGGATTTGGTCATAGACGACTTTCCATTCTGGAGGTTTCAGAGTTGGGTCACCAGCCTTATATGTCAGAAAACAAGCGTTTTGTGATGGTTTTCAATGGTGAAATATATAATTATAAAGATTTCTATCCAGAGTTAAAAAGTCATGGTTTTATAAAAAAAACAAACTCAGACACCGAGGTTTTGATGCAATTATTTGAATTGTATGGATTGAAAATGTTGCACCGTCTTAACGGAATGTTTGCCTTTGCCGTTTGGGACAAACTCGAAAAAAAACTCACATTGGTGCGAGACAGAATGGGAGTAAAGCCTCTGTATTATGCATTTTACAACGAAACTTTGTATTTTGCGTCTGAACAAAAAGCACTTTTTGTTGCGGGAGTTCCGCTAAAAATTGCCCAAGATGGTGTGCAAGAATATATTTTTAATCGCTTTGTGGCTGGAGAAAATACCATTTATGAAAATGTAAAAAAATTGCTGCCTGGGCACACCATGACTTTATTTGAAAATCAGAAAGTCATCACAGAAAAATGGTGGGATCTGAAATCAGAAATTCAAAATCAAGTTAAAATTCAAAATCCTGTCGATTGGTTCAGAAATACTTTTGATGATTCTATTCGATTGCGAATGGTAAGTGATGTTCCGGTTGGCGTTTTATTGAGTGGTGGTTTGGATTCATCATCGGTTTTGGCATCCTTAAAGCATCAAAATTTTCAAGATATAGAAACATTTAATATTGGTTTTAAAGAAAAAGAGCACAATGAAGCCGATATGGCAAGACTAATGGCTGCGCATTGTAAATTTGGTTTTAAAACAATGAAATTAGAAGATAAAATGTTGTATGACGGGCTTTTAGAGTCAACTTTTTTTCAAGACGAACCAATTATGCACCTCAGTGAACCACATCTTTTGGCGGTTTCAAAAATGGCAAAACCTAGCGTAAAAGTATTGCTCTCTGGCGAAGGAGCAGATGAGCTAATGGGAGGTTATGTGCGCTATAAAGCACTGCAATATCCTACGATTTTAAATACAATTGGATGGATTGGGAAAATGGGATTTTTATCAAACAAACCGAGATTTGAAAAATTGATTCGATATTCGCAAATCATAAACAAGTCTGATTTGGTGATGTTTAATGGTTCTAATATTTATCCAAAAGATATTTTGAACACTTTTGGCTTGACAAATTTACCGCAAAATGACTATCGGAAAAAGGTTTTGGAAGATGCTAAATTGCTGTATCCTAATAATTTAAGGCGACAAGCCTTGTTTTTTGACCAACACACCTATTTATGTTCTTTGTTGGACCGCAACGACCGCTGCACTATGGGAGCCTCTATCGAATGTCGCGAACCATTTTTGGACCCACGATTGATCGTTGGTTTGGGCTCATTAGATGACAAGTGGCTTTTTACAGGCAAAAAGGCAAAATTTATACTCAAATCTGCAATGCAAGATAGATTGCCAAAAGAAATTTTGAATTTTAGAAAAATTGGTTTGAGTGCTCCTTGGGGAGATTACCTCACAAAAAGTCCCGCTTTCAAAACGGAGTTGGAGCATTTTAGAAAAAGTAATTTGTTTGAAATGCCTTGTTTTCAGGCTATTAACATTAATAAATTGGTGCATAATTTAGAAAAAGGCGATAGCAAAATGACACCTTATATTATGCCGCTTTTTATGATGCACATTTGGCTAAAAAACTATGTTGAAAAATTTTAAAAAATCTCAAATTTAAGCACTAAATTTGAAATCTTAAAATCAATTTTTTGAGCTATTTATGCAAATACAACACCACTTTTCTTTAAAAAATTATAATACTTTTGGCTTACAAGCTACTGCAAATCAGTTTGTTGAAATAGAAAAAGTCTTGCAATTGAAATCAGTTTTGAAACAAAATAGAGACAAAAAAATTTTTATTCTGGGTGGTGGAAGTAATTTATTATTGACCAAAAATGTAGAAGAGTTGGTTGTTTTTGTAAATCTAAAAGGTAAAAAAATTGTAAATCAAGATGATAATTTTGTTTGGGTTCGAGCAATGGCAGGCGAAAACTGGCACGATTTTGTGTCTTGGAGTATCGATCAAGGATATGGTGGGATCGAAAATCTGTCGCTTATTCCAGGAAATGTTGGAACAACCCCTGTTCAAAATATTGGAGCCTACGGTATAGAAATTAAAGATGTTTTAACATCCTGCGAAACAATATGTATTGAAAATCAAGAAGTTAGAATATTTTCTAACTTAGAATGTGAATTTGCTTATCGCGAAAGTATTTTCAAGAATAACCTTAAAAATAAATATATCATCACAGCTGTAACTTTTCGGTTGACAAAAAACAACCATAAAATTAATATTGCTTATGGCGATATCGAAAAAGAACTGGCCTCTCAACACATAGAAAACCCCACCCTAAAGCAAGTTAGCAACGCGGTTATTGCCATCAGAAAGAGCAAACTTCCGGATCCAAAGGTACTCGGAAATTGTGGTAGTTTTTTTAAAAATCCAATCATTTCAAGAATAGATTTTGATCAAATAAAATCTAAATTTCCAGAAATTAAATATTTTGAAGTTGACAAAAATCTCATAAAAGTGCCTGCTGGGTGGCTGATTGAATATGCAGGTTTTAAAGGGAAACGATTTGAAAATGCTGGTATTCATGAAAAGCAAGCGCTGGTTTTGGTTAATTATGGAGGTGCAACAGGCGAAGAAATTTTGAATATTTCCAAAAATATTCAACAAAGCGTTTTTGAAATCTTTGGAATCAAAATTGAAACGGAAGTCAATATTTATTAACTTTTTATAAATTCAAAATGTATATACCGGATCTATATATCAATGAAAATCAAGAAGAAATCGAAGATTTTTTGCATCAAAATAGTTTTGGTGTTTTAATAAATCAAGTTGAACAAAAACCATGGGCAACACACATTCCGTTTGTTTTAGATCAAAACAGTGACGGGCTAAAGGTTTTGCATGGCCATATTGCTAAAGAAAATCCACAATGGCGAAACTTTGAAGCAAATCCTGCAGTTTTGGCCATTTTTTCTGGTCCACACTCCTATATTTCATCCTCTTGGTATGACCACGAAAATGTTCCAACATGGAATTATTTGGCAGTACACGTATATGGAAATATTAGAATTTTGGACGAAAACGACACTTTGAAAACGCTTTCTAAATTAGTGGATATTTACGAAAAAAATTCAGAAAACCCTGTTAGAGTAGCTGATTTTTCTGCAAAAACAATGTTGCAAACACGCGGTATTGTTGGATTTGAAATTGTAATCACAGATATTCAAGCGGTCAAGAAGTTGTCTCAAAATCGTGACGATAGTAACCATCAAAATATCATTTTAGAATTAAAAAAAACCAATAACCATCAGTCTAATGATATAGCAATTGCGATGTCAAAATGTCCTCGAAAATAAAATTATAATTTATGCAAAAAAAAATTGTCGTCATTATAGGTGGTCCTGGTTCTGGAAAAACATCAATTATCGATTTTTTGATTGAAAATGACTACTGCTGTTATCCTGAAATTTCTCGTCAAGTAACACTTGATGCTCAGAAAAGAGGAATCGATCAGCTTTTTTTGGATCAGCCGTTGCTTTTTAGCCAACTTTTATTAGAGGGTAGGGTAGCGCAGTTTGAAAGCGCACAAAAAGCAGCTTTTGATGTGGTTTTTATAGACCGTGGCATTCCAGATGTGCTGGCTTATATGGATTTTATTGGTGACAAATTTCCAGATGATTTTTCTAAAGCCTGCGAAGAAAACCGTTATGATACAATATTTTTGTTGCCTCCCTGGCAAGAAATTTACGTGAGTGACGAGGCACGGTATGAAAATTTTGAGCAAGCCAAAATCATTCATAAACATCTGATTGAAACCTATCAAAAATTTGGATATCAAATGATTGAGGTTCCAAAAGATAGTGTAAAAAACCGTGTAGATTTTATTTTAAAAGCATTGAATTAGTAATTCAAATCTACTTTTAGGCTATGGAAACTGCATTAGATTTACTACAAAAGCATTGGAAATATACCGTTTTTAGAGCTGTTCAAGCCGAAGCAATTCAGTGCGTTTTAGACAAAAAAGATAGTTTTGTTTTATTGCCTACTGGCGGCGGAAAATCGATCTGTTTTCAAATCCCTGCTTTGATGACACCAGGTATTTGCTTGGTAATTTCGCCATTAATTGCATTAATAAAGGATCAGGTTACTAATTTGCAAAAAATTGATATTAAGGCACTTGCGCTTTTTGGCGGGCTTAACATGAGCGAAATTAGTGATGTTTTAGACAATTGTAAGTTTGGAAATTACAAATTTTTGTACCTGTCTCCTGAACGATTACAAACAGATTGGATTTTGGAGCGCATCAAAGAATTGCCAATTAATGCTATTGCAATAGACGAGGCACATTGTGTCTCGCAATGGGGACACGATTTTCGGCCGGCATATTTGAAAATTGCCAACTTAAAATCTCATTTTCCAAACATTCCATTTATGGCACTAACGGCGTCTGCAACCAAAAAGGTGCAGGAGGACATTATAGTTCAACTTGGATTGCAAAACCCGATGCTGTTTGAGCAATCTTTTTTGCGAAAAAACATTGCTTATATGGTGATTGAAACACAAGATAAATTAGAAAAAATCATACAGATTTTGACCAAAAATCCACAGCCTTCTATTATATATGTTCGAAATCGAAGATCTTGTCACGATTATGCTTCTCATTTGCAAGCATTAGGATTCAAAGCAACTTTTTATCACGGTGGTTTAAATTTGATCGAAAAAAATAAAAACATGCAACTTTGGATGACCGATAAAGTTCAAGTTATTGTAGCTACATCTGCTTTTGGGATGGGTATAGACAAGGCCAATGTAAAAACGGTAATACACGTTCAATTGCCAGAAAACATCGAAAACTATTATCAAGAAGCAGGTCGTGCAGGTCGAAATGGCGAAAAAGCATTTGCCGTTTTATTAACAAACAATGCAGATCTTTTACACGCAAATCAACAGTTTTTTGGCAATTTGCCAGATAAATCTTTTTTGACAACAATGTTTGTCAAACTGTGTAATTACTTTCAAATTGCTTATAATGAAGGATTTAATGAAGTTTTTGCGTTCAATTTGAATCAATTTTGCGCCAAATATAATTTTTTTGTGATGAAAACCTATGCCGCTATTCAATTTTTGGACCGGCAAGGGATTTTAAGTTTGAGCCAAGAATTTTCAGAAAAAGTATTTGTCAAGTTTATCATTTCGTCCAAAGAAGTAATTCGATATATGAGTTTGAATCCAAATTCGGAACCGGTTATTTTGGCGATTTTGAGACAATATTCTGGAATTTATGAAGTTTTGACTGCCATTAATGTTACTATTATTTCAAAAAAAACGGGTTCAACGGAGCAATTGGTAGAAACCATTTTGGCACAATTAAAACAAAATGAAGTTATTGAATATGCTGCAAAAAATAACGATGCTACAATACTATTTAACGAAATTCGAGATGATGAACGAACTATCAATCGAGTAGCCAAGCATTTGGAAAAACAAAATATTCTGAAAAAAGAGCAATTCCAATCGGTTTTGGATTATATAAAAGATACAAAAAATTGTAAAAGTAATTTTATTTTGAATTATTTCGGCGAAAATAAAATTCAAGATTGTGGTATTTGTTCAAGCTGTATCTCACCACAATCAGATAAATTGGCAGATGTTCAACTTGTTAGAACCATTTTTGAATTACTGCAAAAAAGCGACTTTAATTCAAGAGAACTTCAATATTTTACAAAAAAACCTTCGCAAGATATTATCTTTGCCATACAACATCTGTTGGAAAACAATTTGATTGCTATTAATCAAAAAAACCAATATACTACTAAAATATTATGATAAAATTAAGAATCATTTTTATGGGTACACCAGAATTTGCCGTAGGGATTTTGGATGGAATTATCAAAAGCAATTATGAGGTTGTGGGCGTGATTACAGCAGCAGACAAGCCCGCTGGTCGTGGGCAGCAACTCAAGATTTCTGCCATAAAATCCTATGCGCTATCCCTAGGTCTTCCAATTCTTCAACCTACGAATTTAAAAGACGAAAGTTTTTTGGAAAGCCTAAAAGCGCTAAATGCAAATTTGCAAATCGTTGTTGCATTTAGAATGTTGCCAAAACAAGTTTGGGCGATGCCAAGTTTAGGAACGTTTAACCTGCACGCATCGCTTTTGCCACAGTATCGAGGAGCGGCACCTATCAATTGGGCGATTATCAATGGAGATGAAACAACCGGAGTTACTACATTTTTTATTGACGATAAAATTGATACAGGTGCAATAATTTTGCAAAATGAATTGAAAATTTTGCCTCAAGAAAATCTCGAAAACTTACATGATAAGTTGATGAATTTGGGCAGCCAAACGGTTTTGAATACTTTGGAATTAATCAAACATCAAAATGTTTGTACTTTAATTCAAATAGAAAACCACCAATTGTTACCGGCACCAAAATTGACCAAAGAAAACACAAAAATCGATTGGAATATGACAGGAAATAGAATTCATAATTTGGTTCGTGGACTCTCTCCGTATCCTGCGGCCTGGTGTTTTTTGAACAATAATATGGAAAATTATACTATAAAAATATTTGATACTAGTTTTGAAAAATGCCAACACGAATTTGAAATAGGTTCTATAATCACAACAAAAAAAACCATAAAAGTGATGGTTAGTGATGGAATTGTCGAAATATTAAGTTTGCAAATGCCAGGAAAAAAGAAAATGCAATCTTTTGAGTTGTTAAATGGATATGTTTTTTTGGATAACGCAATCGTTGTATAAGCAAATAAATTGTATTAAAAATCCTATTTATTATTCTAAAAACCATACAGTTGTCAACAAACATGGCTACTTATTAACAAATTCATTAAAATTTCAATTATATGCTTGCATAGTAAGTAAAACCCACTAAATTTGTTTTAAACAATGTTATTTTTAACCAACAATTAATACAAATTATTATGAACAAATCAGAATTAATCGATGCTATGGCTGCAGACGCAGGAGTTTCAAAAGCAGCTGCGAAATTGGCATTAGACTCATTTTTAGGAAATGTTGCAAGCACTTTAAAAGGTGGCGGAAGAGTTTCATTAGTAGGATTCGGATCTTGGTCAGTATCAGACAGAGCTGCAAGAGACGGTAGAAATCCACAAACAGGTGCTACCATTAAAATAGCAGCCAAAAAAGTTGTTAAATTTAAAGCGGGCGCTGAATTAGAAGGTGGCGTAAAGTAATTTTACAATCAAAACATAAAAACCTCCAATTTTGGGGGTTTTTTTTTGTTAAATATTTTTTTGATTTGAAAATAATTTCTTACATTTATATAAAATTTGTAAGATGACTTCAGCAAAACTCCAAAAAGGTCAATTGCTCATTGCAGAACCTTCCATTATTGGCGATATTTCGTTTAATCGAACCGTAATTTTGTTAGCAGATTTCAACCCACAAGGAGGTGTGGGTTTTATTTTGAACAAACCACTCAAATATACCGTCAATGATTTGTTGCCAGATGTTTTTGTAGATTACCGTGTGTATAATGGTGGCCCTGTAGAGCAGGATAATCTGTATTTTATTCATACAGAGCCAAACTTGATTCCCAATAGTATCGAGATTGCGGATGGAATTTTTTGGGGTGGTAATTTTGAAATCACCAAAAAATTACTCAATTTGGGTCAAATTAATTACAAAAATATACGTTTCTTTTTGGGATATACCGGCTGGGAAACCCAACAATTAGAAAACGAAATAGCAGGAAAAGCGTGGGTAATTACCCCAAATGAGCACAAAAATGATTTGTTGGAACAGCCTACGTCAAATTTTTGGAAAGAAAAATTAAACCAATTGGGCGGCGAGTATCTAATTTGGTCGAACTCACCTGAAAATCCAGCACTAAATTAATTCTAAATCGGAATTCAAATCTGCTCGCAAGTGACTTGAAAAAACGGTCGAAAACTCTTTTTTTCTATATTTTGTTATTGGTTGAATACCCAAAATAACATTTGTAAAAAACAGTTCATCGGATTTTTGAAGGTCAAATGGGGATATTTCGTGTTCTAAAACCTCCAAGTCAAGTTGCTTTTTGGCAATTGCGATTACTTTTTTGCGCATTATTCCATTCAAACAACCTTCAGATATTGGTGGGGTTAATAATTTTTTGCCCATTAGCATAAAAATATTACCGTTTTGCATTTCGACTACATTTTTGTTTTCGTTCATCAACAAGCAACCGTCTAAGCCATTTTCTGAGGCAAAAATACTGGACGTTATGTTGATTAATTTGTTTGTCGTTTTGAGTGTTGAAAGCAATTGTTTTGACACATGAAAATCTTTAAACAAATCTACTTCAAAAATATGCTTGTTCAAAATATATGGCTTATTCACCACAGAAATGGCATCTATCAAAAACGAAATTTCGTTGGTTTTTGGTAGATATAAGCCTCCATAATTTCTAAAAACGGTACATCGAATACGTCCGGATGTGCTACAATCATTAGCATTAGCGGTTTTTAAGAGTTGTTCTTCAAAAAACTCCATTGTAAAATTCATCGGAATTTCCATTCTTAAAATTCGCATCGAAGCCATCAATCTAAAATAATGATCCTCTAGAAAAAGCAGTTTGTTATCTACAACTTTAATTGTTTCAAAAACGGCATCACCATACAAAAAAGCCCGATTTTGATGTAGCAAATCTGCTTGATTTTCTATCAAATTTTCATTAAAATTAATCATAAAAAAAGCCCTAAAATTTAGGGCAAATATAGCTAAAAAATAATTTCAGACCGCACCAATAATATGTTTTAAGTCTAAAATTTGATTTTCCCAAATTCGTTCTGCTTCACGCAAATCTTTTTCGGGTGCAAAATCTATGATTACAATCGAAACATCTTTTGTGATTTCGTCTTCAACAATTTTTAATTCACAAAAATAATCCGTTTCTGAATCATTTTCGTCAATCCAATAAAATTTGATTTTTTCGTTGGTTTTTTTTGAGCCTACTCTTGCTTTTTCTTGAGAATCGTCCCATATAAAGGTGTAGTAATCTCCCTGCGCATTGACGTTGTCTGCAAACCACTCTGAAAGACCCGAAGGAGTGGATATGTACTGGTATAAAAGTTGTGGTGACGAGTTGATTGGAAATTCTAATTCGTATTTGATTTTATGTTCCATATTTTAATTACAAATTTTTTGGAAATATATGGCTTATTATTGAATAAATTTGTTTTTTTTTAAATTTATTTTTTATTGAAAATTTCTTTGTATGGTTCAAATATAGTTTTATATTTGCACCCGCACAAAAATAGCTTTTTGTATTGGCGAGGTAGCTCAGATGGTTAGAGCGCAGGATTCATAACCCTGAGGTCACGGGTTCAACTCCCGTCCTCGCTACGGTAATATTTTTCCCTTTGAAATTCGTTTTCAGAGGGTTTTTTTTGGTCTTATTTTTAGTTTTTTTTTTGACTTTGATTGTTACTATTTTTTTTTTGTTTTTTTTCATCATTTTTTATACTATTTAATCGGTTTCTGCGTTATTGATATTTGGGTTCATTTATGTTTTGTTGTTTATTGTTATTGTTGAAAATATTTTGTGTTTTTGTTTTTTTTAATTTTGTTTTTGAATTAATTTTGTTTGTTTTTAATTTTTAATATTTTGTTTTATGAAAAAAACGATGTTTTTATATACAAAACAGATTTTAGAGAAGGTTAGTTTTGATCCTAATCTTTTTTGTAAAGAGGTTGAGAAGGCTTTGAAAGTTTTGTTGCCTTATGAGGTTGAAAAGTTAGTTGCTTGGTTAATTATTTATACCAAGGAGCGGCCGGAATTAAAACGGTGTCATATTTTTTTGGTATAATGTATGAAGAAGCCTTTTGGCTTCTTTTTTTTGTTTGTTGCGTATTTGTTATCACGGCGTGAGGGCGGAGGCGGAGCTCTCCCGTTTTTTAGGGAAGCGGGAGCTGCAGACCGACCTGAAAGGGCACGCCCAAAGGAAAAAAAATTTTGTAAATTTGGTTTGAAATTTGTATGTTTGCGGTTCAAATCTTGTATTGATGGGACAAAAAATTTTGTTGAATGCTAAAGAAGTCAATGTTATTTTGCATCGTTTGGCTTGTCAATTGATAGAAAAGCATCTTGATTTTTCGGCTACTGTTTTGATTGGTATCCAGCCTCGTGGGGCTTTTTTGGCCAGGCGATTGCTCGAAATTTTGCAAAGTGAATATCATATTGTTGGTATCGAATTGGGTTTTTTGGATATTACTTTTTTTCGGGATGATTTTCGACGTTCGGACAAGACATTTGAGGCGAGTGCAACCCGTATTGATTTTGAGATCGAAAACAAAAAGTTGATTTTTATTGATGATGTTTTGTTTACTGGACGTAGTATTCGGGCTGCATTGACGGCTATTCAATCGTTTGGCAGACCGTTGGAGATTGAACTTTTGGTCTTGATAGACAGGCGATTTAGTAGGCATTTACCAATTCAGCCAGATTATCGTGGGCGACAGGTTGATGCGATTAATGATGAGAAAGTTCGTGTTTGTTGGCTAGAGAATGAGGGTGAGGATGCGGTATATTTGATAACTAATTAGTTTGAAGCGATGAAAGAGTTGAGTGTAAATCATTTATTGGGCATCAAATATATCTGCAAGAATGATATTGATTTGATTTTTGAGACGGCAGATCATTTTAAGGAGGTCATCAATAGACCGATCAAAAAAGTGCCTTCTTTGCGTGATATTACGATTGCTAATATTTTTTTTGAGAATAGTACGCGTACCAAGTTGTCTTTTGAGCTGGCTCAAAAACGGCTTTCGGCAGATGTTATTGGGTTTTCGGCAGGGCAATCTTCTGTAAAAAAAGGGGAAACCTTGTTGGATACGGTTCAAAATATTTTGTCGATGAAGGTAGATATGGTTGTGATGCGTCATGGGCATGCTGGAGCGGCTCATTTTTTGTCAAAAAACGTTAAGGCGTGCATCATTAATGCTGGCGATGGCGCACACGAGCATCCTACACAGGCATTGTTGGACTGTTATTCGATTAGAGAGAAATTGGGTGATGTTGGTGGCAAAAAGGTACTGATTGTGGGTGATATTTTGCATTCACGGGTGGCTCTTTCTAACATATTTGCGCTCAAAATGCTGGGTGCCGAAGTTCGGGTTTGTGGCCCAAAAAGTTTGATTCCAAAATTTATTGAAAGTGTTGGTGTTGGGGTGGAAACGGATTTGCGCAAAGCGCTAAATTGGTGCGATGTTGCTAATGTGTTGCGTGTTCAGAATGAGCGAATGGAGGTTAATTTTTTTCCGTCCACGCGTGAATATTCGCAGCAGTTTGGTATTGATAAAAGTTTGTTGGATAGTTTGAACAAAGAGATCGTGATCATGCACCCTGGGCCTATTAATCGTGGTGTAGAGCTGACAAGTGAGGTGGCTGATGGGTCGAACTCGTTGATTTTGAATCAGGTTGAAAACGGTGTTGCGATTAGAATGGCTGTTATTTATTTGTTGGCTTCAAAGTTGCATTAATGTCTAAAATTGATGTTTCCAATTATTTTTTTGAGTTGTGCTTTAAGGTCTTCTCCAGTATCAAATACCATTTGTTCGTTGGTAGGAAATGGTTTTAATCTTTTGTCAAAATAAGAAAAATAACTGTCCTCGCAGGCGCGTTTGTCACCTTTGTAGGTCGAAAAAATGTTTTCAAAAGTAAATTCGCTTGCTAGCGGAAAAGTTTCTATTAATTGATTGGTTTTAAAGTCTATACAATCTATTTTTGCGGTTACTTGTACTTGTTTTAGCTGTCGAGACTCATAAATTGAGATATTTACGGTGCGCATATCATCAATCATAATAGCTTTGCCAAGGCTATCTTTTACAACATTGCCCCGACTGTCAAGAAGCTTTTTTTGACCAACTTTGATTTGTTTTTCTTTTACAAATTCTTTTTCTTTGATTTGCTCTGGCGAAATATTGATGGTTCTAAAATTTAAAACCAATCCAAAATCATAATCTGTTCCTTTGATGCGATTGCTGTGAAAAACTGTCCATTTTTGGTTCAAACCATACGTAGAAATATCTAACAAATCATTTTCTAATCGAGCTGGAATAATCATATTTGTTTCATTTTTTGTGGTAATACTCACAAAATCTGTACCTTTCAAACGGGCATCATTCATCAATTGCTGGACATCTTTGTAATTTGGACTTATCTGATCCAAGTAATTCAAATCGTCATAAGCACGGCGAAAATTAGATTTAAGATTGGTAGAAAGCAATGCTTTGGTGTTATTATACAAATATTTTGAAAGTGCATTTTTGCTGTTTATAATTTCATCAGTATAGTTTTCAAATGCAAATTGCGCTGTTCTGTTTTGATCCATCAATCGCAATGGCAGAAGTGGCTTGATGCTCTCTTGTCTGTTATTAAGTTGGCCATATAGGTTGAAAACTTTTTCTAAATTTGATGGGTTTGCATCTTTGATCAACAAATCTATGGCTTCCAAATCACGGGTTTTTGCTTTCAAAAAAGCCTCTTCAAGCATCGCAATATAGGGTTGTTTGCCTTTTCTAACTTTGTTATTTTGCAAATTTTCGATAGCGTTATGTATAGCGGCATCATAATCGCCGGATGATAGCAAACCCCGAGTTTCTTTGACGCCACAAGACATTAGTGCTAACAGAAAGCAAAATGATAACACGCATAACATCAAATTTTTGTTGATTTTAAAAATTGTAAACTTGGTTTTCATAAGAAAAATTTGTTAATATTGATTTTCAAAGATATTATAATTTTTTAAATGATTCTTAAAATAAAAAAAACATTACTTTAATTGTTTTTTAAACCATAATTTTCCGTGTTCGACAGTAAGAGGAGCGTCAAAATTGTTGTCAAAAAGACCACCTGTGCCAAGCCCTTGTGGTAGGCTATTGTTTTGCAAAAAAGTATATTGAGCAATAGCATTTAGGCCAATGTTGCTTTCGAGTGCCGATGTTATCCACCAGTCAATTTTATGTTTGGCGGCCAAATTAATCCATTCTGAAGTGCCTCTAAAGCCCCCTACAAAACTGGGTTTGAGCACAATAAATTGAGGTTTGAGCTTTGTCAAAAGGGCTTCTTTATCTTGTCCAAAAACGCCAATTAATTCTTCGTCTAATGCGATAGGCAATGGTGTACTCTGACATAAATCTGACATCAATTTATGATTGTTTGCGGCGATGGGCTGCTCGATACTATGCAATTCAAAAACTGCAAGTTGATTTAATTTTGCTTTCACATCCTTGGCTCCAAATGCACCGTTTGCATCTACTCGAATTTCTATTTCTGAAGCCGAAAAGTGGGTGCGAATAAAGTCAAGCAATGCCAATTCTTTTTCAAAAGCGATTCCTCCAATTTTTAGTTTTAAACAAGAAAAACCTTCCGAAATTTTGTCTTGAATTTGTTTTTTCATAAAAACTTCGTCACCCATCCAAATCAATCCATTAATGTTGATTGGTTTTTTTTGTTGGGTAAAATCTGAGGGAAAAAATTCAAAAGCATTATTTTTCAAGGCCAAAAAAGCCATTTCAACACCAATCTGAATCGCTGGAAACGCTATCAATTCCTGCCACAAAACGGCTTCGCCAAGGGCAATATTCCGACAAGTCCAACCTAATTTCTGTTCAAAATCTGGTCGGTCATCGATACTCAAACCCCGAAACATTGCACATTCGCCAACACCAACTTTTCCGTTTTCTTCAATCGAAATCAACCAAGTTTCTTTGACAACTAATGTTTCTCGGGATGTTTTTGAAGGTGTTTTAAATCGTAAAAGATGTTTAGAATAAGTAGCTTTCAAATCAAAAAAAAATTAAAATTAAGCATTATTGACCAACAAATCCGAAAAAAAGAAAATCATACAAAGTGACAACAAGATAGCCATCAAGAAAGTACTTAACGCCAATTTTTTGAGTTCGGCATCCAATTCTTCTGGGTTTGTATTTTTATAAACAGTATTCAAATGTTTGCAAAGTGGGATATAAGCAATTATAAAAAAATATTGGTCAAAATTAAAGCCTCCATCGGCTTCAAAATCATTTTGTATCGCAAAAAGCAATGTCAATACCATAGCCGAAATGATCAAAAAATAATGATACTTCTTGGCATTTTTGATTCCAATTTTTACCACAACAGTGTTTTTCCCTGACTTTTTATCGTTCACAAAATCACGCATATTGTTGAGATTTAGCACGCCAACACTCAAAAATCCTATAGCGCAAGCTGGCAAAATCAAAATATAATCTAACTGTTTTGCATACAAAAAATTGACGCCGAGCGTGCTCACTAATCCAAAAAAAATAAATACAAATAGATCTCCATAACCCTTATATCCAAAGGCATTATTGCCAACTGTGTATCGAATTGCAGAGGCTATCGCCAGAATTCCTAATGCCAAAAAAAACAAGGAGTAGCCCAAATAATGATCTTTGAAAGCAAAATAAACCAATAGTATCGCCGAAATTAAGGTTGACAAAGCTGTGATTACAATCGCCTTTTTCATCGCTTTTGGCGAAATCAGCCCACTTTGAATGGTTCGTTTTGGTCCAATTCTATTGTCATTATCGGTGCCCTTTATACCATCGCCATAATCGTTTGCAAAATTCGACAAAATCTGCAAACCCAAAGTTGTGAGTATTGCAAATCCAAAAATTGTCCAATCAAAAACTGCGGTTGGCGTGAGCTCGATAGCCGTAGTGTGCGAAAGCGCATACAAGCTTCCGACCAAAATTCCAGAAACCGATAACGGAAGAGTGCGCAATCTTGCGGCTTGAATCCAATGTTTCATTTTTATATTTTGATAAAGATACAAATTAAACCCAAATTTGTTCAAAAACTTAGCTATTGTACCATTTCTGTTTTTTTTCTAAAAAACAAACATGGCTCTTTCGCCCATCATTTCGTTGACTTCGTCTGCAACTTGCTCGATAATTTCGTCGTTGGTATGATTGGTCAACACCCGATCTATAAGAGCAACAATGGTTTCCATATCTGCCTCTACCAATCCGCGAGTGGTGATTGCGGGGGTACCAATTCTGATTCCAGAAGTAACAAAAGGCGATTTATCGTCAAACGGAACCATATTTTTGTTTACAGTAATTTCTGCTCTTACCAACGCATTTTCTGCATCTTTGCCAGTGATATTTTTGTTTCGCAAATCGATAAGCATCATGTGATTATCTGTACCACCCGAAATCAAATCATAACCTCTGCTTACAAAAGCGGCAGCCATAGCCTTAGCATTTTTTTGAACCTGCATCGAATAATGAAAAAATTCGTCTGTCAAACATTCGCCAAAAGCAATTGCTTTTGCAGCTATAATGTGCATCAAAGGGCCTCCTTGATTGCCCGGAAAAACAGCCAAATCCAACAGCGACGACATCATTCTTACTTCGCCTTTTGGGGTGGTGAGCCCAAACGGATTTTCAAAATCTTGCCCCATCAAAATCATACCGCCACGTGGGCCACGCAAGGTTTTGTGAGTAGTTGTGGTCACTATATGACAGTGCGGAATTGGATCGTTCATCAGCCCCTTGGCAATCAAGCCAGCAGGATGCGAAATATCTGCCAAAAGAATCGCGTTTACACTATCTGCAATTTTGCGAAAGCGTTCAAAATCCATATCACGACAATAAGCTGAAGCACCCGCAATAATCAATTTTGGTTGCTCTTTGGTAGCAATTTCTTGAATTTTATCATAATCAAACTGCCCTGTTTCTTTTTCGACACCATAAAAAACAGGAGCATACAATCTTCCCGAAAAATTTACGGGCGAACCGTGCGTCAAATGACCACCGTGAGACAAGTCGAAACCTAATATTTTATCTCCAGGTTTCAAGCAAGCGTGATAAACTGCTGTGTTAGCTTGTGATCCAGAATGTGGTTGCACATTGGCATAAGCCGCACCAAAAAGTGCTTTCGCACGGTCTATCGCAATTTGCTCCACCACATCAACAACCTCGCAGCCACCATAATAGCGTTTGCCAGGATAGCCTTCGGCATATTTGTTGGTCAAGCAGGAGCCTGCTGCCTCCATCACTTGGTCGCTTACAAAATTTTCTGAAGCGATAAGCTCAATGCCGTGTATTTGTCTGTCTTGTTCTTCTAATATGAGGTCGAAAATTTCGGTGTCGTGTTGCATTTTTATCTGTTTTTTGTTTGGAGCAAAAATAGCAAAAAGTTTCTAATTTGTAGCAGAAAAATAAATTTTTGTATCAAACAATTATGCAATAAATCCTTGCTAAATCTAAAAACAATTAGATTTTTAATTTTTAATTTTTAGACCAAAAAAAAGTTGTCGATTGTTTAAATTTTATATATTTGCTTCAATAATAAATCAATTTTGTAACCAAAAATAATCAACAAAAATACAAAAATATGCCAATTACTGCCAATTATCCAAATCGAAAATCTTGGTTAGAAATTCCAGCCAATAGCGATTTTCCTATTCAAAATATTCCGTTTGGCGTCTTTCTTACAAAAGATGATGTGATCACGATAGGAACAAGAATAGGCAATTTTGCTATAGATTTGGGCGCTTTGCAGCAACTCAACTATTTTGAGGGTATCGAACTTACAGACGATATGTTTATGCAAGACAGCCTAAACGACTTTATTTCAGACGGAAAAAAAACGTGGAGATTGGTACGAAACCGCATCGCACAGATTTTTGATGCTGAAAATCCGTTGCTACAAAACAACAAAAAACAACGCGATATAGTAATTTTTAATATTCACGATGTCGAGATGCAACTACCCGTGCAAATTGGTGATTATACCGATTTTTATTCTAGCAAAGAACACGCAACCAACGTAGGAAAAATGTTTCGTGACCCCGATAATGCACTGTTGCCCAATTGGTTACATATACCCGTAGGCTATCACGGACGCAGTTCTACCATTGTTCCGTCTGGAATACCTGTGCACAGACCTATGGGGCAAACCCTGCCTGCTGGCGAAAATTCGCCCGTTTTTGGACCATCACGCTCGATTGATTTTGAATTAGAAACCGCTTTTATCACCACCGATGCCAACATCATGGGCGAAAACATCCCCGTGCACGAAGCCGAAGACTATATATTTGGAATGGTGCTACTAAATGACTGGAGCGCACGCGATATTCAAAAATGGGAATATGTGCCACTCGGACCCTTTTTGGCCAAAAACTTTGCCACCTCCATCTCGCCATGGATCGTTACTATGGATGCCCTCGAACCCTTTCGAACAAAAGGACCAAAACAAGATCCAACACCATTGCCCTACTTACAACAAAAAGGAAAACACAGTTTTGACATTCATCTAAAAGCCACCTTAACCCCCGATAATGGTCTGCCAACGCTGCTAACCAAAACCAATTTTAAACACCTATATTGGTCTATGAGCCAGCAATTAGCGCACCACACCAGCAACGGATGCCGCGTAAACTCTGGCGATATGATGGGATCTGGCACCATATCGGGCCCAACACCAGACAGTTTTGGATCGATGCTCGAACTCACTTGGGGCGGCAAAAACCCCATCAAAATTAGCGATGGTACAGACCGAAAATTTATCAATGATAACGACACCATAACCATAACAGGGCATTGCAAAAACAAAACTATACGCATCGGATTTGGCGAAGTAAGCAGCAAACTACTGCCCCCATTTGTTAGACCATAATTTTTTTTTGGGCGTGCCCCTTCGGGTCGGGCTTCCACTCCCGCTTCCCGTGAAAAACGGGAGAGCTCCGTTCAAGCCCTCACGCAATCCAGTAACAAACCACAAATAATCGATTTCTATTTGGTATATAAGTCAAAAAACCATTTATTTTTATGAAAATTGCACTTATCATTTGTACCTATATGCGACCAAAACCTTTGGTGGATTTATTAAACTCCATAAACACCCAAAGCCTATATCCAAATCAAATCATCATCGTGGACGGATCTACAAATGACGATACCAAAATAATATTAGACAAAAACAAAAACCAAAACCTAAGCTATTATTGTGTAGCAGCAGAGCACAGAGGTCTTACAAAGCAACGAAATTTTGGAATCTCAAAACTCCAAAATGATATCGAAGTTGTAGCATTTCTAGACGATGATACCATTTTGGAAAAAAATTATTTTGAAAACATCATTCAAACCTATCATCAATATCCTGCAGCTCTTGGCGTAGGAGGGTATATCATCAACGAATCAAAATGGAAAATTATAGATGATGGGCACAAACCAAAGTTTAATCAATTTTATTTTGACGGTTGGAAACTTAAAGAAAATAGCAGGTTTTTATTCAGAAAATTTTTAGGATTAGACAGCAATGTTTTGCCTGGATTTTCGCCAAATTTTAGTCACGGTAGGAGTATTGGCTTTCTGCCACCTAGCGGCAAAACGTATGAAGTAGAACAACTAATGGGTGGCGTATCGTCTTTTAAAAAATATGTTTTTGATACGTTTCAGTTTTCAAATTATTTTGTTGGATATGGTTTATACGAAGATGCAGATTTTACGATTAGAGTTTCAAAAAAAGGAAAACTGTATGTAAATACTGCAGCACAACTATCTCATTATCATCATCCATCCGGCAGACCAAACCCCTATTTATACGGAAAAATGGTGGTGAGAAACGGCTGGTACGTTTGGAGAATCAAATGCCCAAGACCAAAGACTATCGATAAAATAAAATGGCATTTTATTACGATGCTCCTAGCAATTATTCGGTTTATAAATATTTTTACAACTTCAAAACGCAAGGAAGCATTCAGCGAAGCTATTGGCAGAGTTGTCGGATGGTTTACATTATTATGGGATAAACCTAACAAAAAGACAAAAAAATGACCTTTCTAATCATCACACACGTTCCACATATCTTTCAAAAAAATCAAATATTTGGATATGCACCATATATTCGAGAAATGAATATTTGGACAAAATTTGTGCAAAAAGTTGTGATTGTAGCACCAATTTCAAAACACGAAAAATCCGAAATAGATTTGAATTACACACATCAAAATATTGATTTTATAAAGGCTAGTACCCTAGATTTATTAAGTTTTAAAACAAAAATCATTACGGTTTTCAAATTACCTAAAATATTTTTTCAGCTATATTGCGCCATCAAGAAGGCAGATCACATTCACCTACGATGTCCAGGAAATATGGGATTGCTGGGCTGTATCATACAAATATTTTTTCCAACCAAGATCAAAACCGCCAAGTATGCAGGCAATTGGGATCCTAAATCACCACAACCTTGGAGCTATCGGTTGCAAAAAGCGATTTTGAACAATACTTTCCTGACAAAAAACATGAAGGTTTTAGTATATGGCGAATGGCCAAAAAGCAGCCAAAACATCAAACCATTTTTTACTGCTTCCTATACTGAAAATGAAAAAAAACCACTCGTAACTAAAAATTTGAATCAACAAATTAATTTTGTTTTTGCTGGAATGCTCGTAGCAGGAAAAAACCCAATTTATGCCATCAAATTAATTCATGCATTAGAAAATAAAGGAATTAATGCACACCTAAATCTCTATGGAGATGGAATTCTTCGAGACGAAATCCACAGTTATATAACCACCAATCGATTGACAAAATCAATTACGATGCACGGCAACCAAAACCACGAAACCCTCAAAAGTGCCTATCAAAGCAGTCATTTTTCTATTTTGCCCTCACAGAGCGAAGGTTGGCCAAAAGCCGTTGTCGAAGCTATGTTTTGGGGTTGTGTGCCCATTGCAACTCCAGTTTCTTGCGTGCCGCAAATGCTTGATTTTGAAAACAGAGGACTTTTATTGACGATGGATCTTGAAACAGATTTGCTCAAAATCATGACCCTACTACAAAACAAAAACAAATTTGACACCATGCAAGAGCAAGCCGCAACTTGGTCAAAAAAATACACCACAAACGTTTTTGAAGACCAAATAAAACTACTTTTGCTGCGATGAGAATTATTCAAATTATAGACACACTTCACGCCGGAGGTGCAGAGCGTATGGCCGTAAACTATGCAAACGCACTAGCAAACAAAATTTCGTTTTCGGGATTGATTGCCACTCGAAGTGAGGGCGATTTGCTTCATCAACTCGACAAAAATGTTAACTATTTATTTTTGAATAAAAAAAATAGCCTCGATTTCAAAGCCGTTCTAAAACTCAAAAGATATATTAAAGCCAATAAAATCAACATTATACACGCCCATGGCACTTCGTTTTTTATAGCCGTTTTGGTAAAAATCATATATCCAAAAATAGCCATTATCTGGCATGATCATTATGGTGATAGCGAGTTTTTGTCAACACGGCCAAAATTGATTTTAAAATTAATTTGTCCTTTTTTTCAAGGAATAATTACTGTAAACCAAAAATTATATGATTGGTCAATAAATGTTTTGAACGTCAAAAACACCATATATTTATCAAATTTCACTTCCCTAAAAATAGACACCAACAACAGCACCATTTTGAACGGATTCGCAAAAAACAGAATTTTATGTTTGGCAAATTTAAGAGCTCAAAAAAACCAATTTCTCATTTTAGAAATAGCACATCTCTTGAAAATTGAATACCCAAAATGGAGCTTTCATCTCATCGGAAAAAATTTTAACGACAGCTACTCCTCAAAACTTAAAAGCCAAATAGAAGTTCAAAACTTATCAGAAAACATATTTATTTATGATTCAAAGTCAGACATCTCAAACATTTTAGACCAAGTCGAAATTGCTATACTCACCTCAAAATCAGAAGGTTTGCCCGTAGCATTGATAGAATACGGCTTAAAATCAAAAGCTGTCATTGCCACAAATGTTGGAGAAATAGCATCAATAATCAACAATAATCAAAATGGATTTTTGATAACTTCAAACAATGCCTTATTGTTTTTTGAAGCACTAAAAACTTTAATTTCTAACCCAGATCTAAGACAACAATTTGGAACCAATTTAAACAAAACAATCCAAAATCACTTTTCAGAAGCTACAATCATAAACCAGTATTTAAAATGGTTAAAAAATGTTTATTATGAAAAATCAAAATAATACAAACTACCTTTTATTAATTACCTTTCATATAATAATAGCAATTTTGATTTTTTTGATACCAATGATTTCAAAAATAGTTGTGCCAATAATTTTATTTCTCGGCTTTTTTTTCATCATCAAAACCCAAAACCGAAACAATCAAGTGTTGATTTTAGCAGCATATCTAGTTGGTATAGAGGTATTTGTAAGAGCAACTGGAGGAGCGCTATTTTACGAATTTGCAAAATATGGAGTCATTTTTTTCATGCTAATTGGCATGGTTTATAGCGGATTTTCAAAAAATGCTATACCCTATTGGATATACCTTTTGCTGCTAATCCCAGGCGTAATCTTGGCCACAACCGTACTAAATAACACCACCGAAGACAGAAAAGCAATCTCTTTTGTGATGTCTGGACCAGTCTGCTTGGGCATCAGCGCACTATATACCTATCAACGAAAAGTTTCTATAGAAACCATCAAAAACATTCTGCTCGCCATCGGGCTACCTATTATATCACTCACCACCTATCTTATCCTTTTCAATCCCAGCGTTCGCGACGTAGTAACCGGAACCGACTCCAACTTTAGTACATCCGGTGGATTTGGACCAAACCAAGTTTCTACAGTATTAGGGCTCGGCGTATTTATATTTGTGGCCCGAATTTTAATAGCATCACCCAACAAGTTTCAAATTGCAATCAATTTTTGTATCGCACTCATCATGAGTTTTAGAGGCATTGTTACCTTCTCACGAGGAGGCATATATACAGCAATCATTATGCTAATGGTCTTATATCTCAATTTATACTATTTCTCAAACCTAAAAACAAGACACAAACTAAAACTATTTTTAATCATTATTATCTCAACATCAATCGCAATATGGACCTATAGCACCCTACAAACCAACGGGTTAATCGAAAAAAGATACAACAATATGGATGCTGCAGGAAGAGTCAAAGCCAGCAAACTCACCGGACGAGAAGACCTAATCAATACAGAACTAAATGCCTTCTACAAAAACCCAATATTAGGCGTCGGCGTAGCAAAATCAAACGAAATCCGAAAACAAGAAACCGGCATATCATCAGCATCCCACAACGAAATTACACGACTATTGGCAGAACACGGCTCATTAGGAATCATCATGCTCCTAATCCTTTTTATAACCCCAATCGTACTATATCTCGACAACAAACAAAATCTATTCATGCTCCCATTTCTACTTTTTTGGCTCCTAACCATAAACCACGCAGCGATGAGAATTGCAGCACCAGCATACATTTATGCACTTTCCCTTCTAAAAGTAAAGTTTCAAAACAAACCAAATATCTAATTTTTTCTTCCTTTGGGCGTGCCCCTTCGGGTCGGTCTCCGGCTCCCGCTTCCCTAAAACGGGAGAGCTCCGCCTTCGCCCTCACGCAAGCATACAAAAGACAACTTTCTCTCTCACAGCAATGAAAATTTCAAAATTTTTTTGTCATTTTGAAATTTATACCAAATGCAAAATAATCCAATCAAAAGTCCTTATTTTTTTCAATTCAAAAAAAACTTTTAAGTACAAAACCAATAAAACTCAAGTTCTATTTCAAACCCAAAATCCGCTCTTTGATGTTCGCTAATTTTGAAATCGCATCCGCTTGTTTTTGCCTTTCGTTTGCCAAAACCTTTTCGGGCGCACCAGAAACAAATTTTTCGTTTGCCAATTTGTTTTCAACAGATTTTAAAAACCCCTCCAAATAAATATATTCCATTTCGAGTTTCTCTATTTCTTCTGCCGCATTTAATTTTCCCTCAATAGGTACAAAATACTCACTCGATTTTACCCGAAACGACAATGCTCCAGATACTTTTTCTGAAACATAACTTAAACCACTCAAATTGCCCAACTTGTTTACAACCGAATCAAAATGGTTAGAAAACCCGTCCTTGTTGATGATTTTGAGTTCGATAACTTCCTTGAAAGCAATATTCTTTTCTTTTCTAATAGTTCTAATTCCAGAAATAACCTCGATAGTTTGATCAAATTGTGTGATGATATCGCTATCAAAAGCTTCTATTTTTGGCCAAACCGAAATAATCAAAGCTTCATCAGAAGTTCTAGCTGCGATGGTTTGCCAAATTTCTTCCGTCAAAAATGGCATAAATGGATGCAATAATTTGAGATTATTTTCTAGCAAGCCAATCACTTTATCAAAGGTTTTCTGGTCGATAGGTTTCTGATAAGCAGGTTTTATAATTTCGAGCAACCACGAACAAAAATCGTCCCAAACCAATTTGTAAATACACATCAAAGCATCAGAAATTCGGTATTTGTCAAAATTGTCTTCAATACTCACAAGGGTTTGTTGAAACTTGGCTTCATACCATTCGATGCCAACCTTTGAAGCAAGCGGTTGCTCAATTGTATTATCAATTTGCCAACCCTTTATTAACTTAAAAGCATTCCAAATTTTGTTCGAAAAGGCTTTCCCTTGGTTGCACAGCTCCTCATCAAACATAATATCGTTTCCGGCAGCAGCACTAAGCAACAAGCCAACCCGAACACCATCTGCACCAAATTTGTCTATCAAATCTAACGGATCTGGCGAATTACCTAATGATTTTGACATTTTTCGGCGTTGTTTGTCCCTTACCAAACCCGTCAAATATACATTTGTAAAAGGCTTTTTGTTGGTATATTCATATCCAGAAATGATCATTCTTGCAACCCAAAAAAACAAAATATCAGGACCTGTAACCAAATCATTCGTTGGATAATAATACTTAAAATCTTCGTTTTCTGGATTCATTATTCCATCAAAAACAGACATTGGCCATAGCCACGACGAAAACCAAGTATCTAGCGCATCACTATCCTGACATAGATTTTCGAGTTTCAAATTGGAATTATTGGTTTTTGATTGTGCCAAAATTAAGGCAGCCTCAATGCTTTCTGCAACCACAAAATCTTCTTTTCCGGGGCCATAAAAATAGGCTGGTATTTGCTGTCCCCACCACAATTGTCGAGAAATATTCCAATCACGAATGTTTTCGAGCCAATGCTTGTAGGTGTTTTCAAATTTTTTGGGATACAACTTTATTTCGTGATCTCGAAGCACCGAGTCAATGGCGGGTTTTACCAATTCTTCCATTTTTAGAAACCATTGGTCCGAAAGGCGTGGTTCAATTACGGCTTTTGTGCGTTCAGACGTACCCACTTTGTTCAAGTGTGTTTCAATTTTTTGGATGGCACCAATTTGCGCCAGTTCGATTTCAATTTCTTGCCGCACCACAAATCTATCTTTGCCTTGATAATGAAGTCCAAAACTGTTCAAAGTAGCATCTTCATTAAAAATATCTATGATTTGAAGTTGGTGTTTTTCGCCAAGAATTTTGTCGTTTTGATCATGTGCCGGAGTAACTTTTAGGCAGCCCGTTCCAAAAGCGACATCAACATATTCATCCTCTATTATAGGAATGCTTCGTCCAGCAATTGGAACAATAGCTTTTTTTCCTTTTAAATAAAAAAAGCGTTCGTCGTTTGGATTGATACATATAGCGGTATCGCCAAAAATGGTTTCGGGTCTTGTAGTGGCAATTGTCAAATAAATTGGGGCTTGATTCAAATTTTCAAGATCTTCAATTTGATAATTAATATAGTATAATTTGGCTTGCTGCTCCTCAAAAATGACCTCCTCGTCAGAAAGGGTGGTTTTGGCCTCGGGATCCCAATTGACCATTCTATATCCTCTATAGATGAGCCCTTTGTTATAAAGATCTACAAAAGAACGAATTACAGCTGCAGACATATTGGGATCCATCGTAAACTTGGTTCGCTCCCAATCGCAGGATGCGCCGAGTTTTTTGAGCTGGTCGAGAATCACCCCGCCATATTTATCGGTCCATTCCCAGGCATGTTTTAAAAACTCTTCACGCGACAGATCATTTTTGTTGATTCCCTCGGCTTTTAATTTTGCAACAACCTTTGCCTCTGTAGCGATTGAAGCATGATCAGTCCCGGGAACCCAGCATGCATTGAATCCCTTTAGCCTCGCGCGGCGAATCAGAACATCCTGAATCGTATTATTGAGCATATGTCCCATGTGCAAAACCCCGGTAACATTCGGTGGAGGAATAACAATGGTATATGGTTCTCTTTCGTCCGGAACACTTTTAAAAAAGCCTGACTTTATCCAATGAGAATACCATTTAGCTT
>JANNBA010000169.1:0-8527 GCA_031384845.1 Bacteroidota bacterium | reverse complement strand
CTTTGCAAGTACAAAACCAATTTAAAATTAAGCCTAAAACCCAAATCTTGCCAAACGCCTGTTGTGCGTTCGGCAAAATATTTATTCTGTTTTTTCGTTTCCACTTTTGCTCTTAATTGTTCCTTCTTTTCTAAAAGTACAACCGATATATTCGAGTGTGTTTTCATCGATTATTTTTAAACCAATTCCGCTATTGGTTAATGCGTTGCTTCCTAAATATAAAACTCCATTATCAATTTCATAATCTGCTCTTTGTTCTGCACCCATTACCTTATAATAACATTTTCCGTCTTTGAATTCAAATTTGCCAATCATTGAACATCCTATTTCTCGTCCTGATTCAGCGGCACCTGCTAAATCAAAGAAATTTGTTGAGGCTTTTTCTTCAGGTTCTTCGTATACATAAACACCTTCGATTTTATTTGAGTTACACGAAACAAAAGTAGTAAAAACAAATAGTAAAATTAATTTTCTCATTTTTTTCCTTTTATAAACATTATTAATTCCAACGCTCTAAAATTTGTTGGCTTGTATTCTAATTTTGAACTCATTAATTGATAAAACTCAGAAAATCGTTTCTCTTTTGTTAAGTTTTGCAATAGTGTTTGATATTCGATATAGTTTTGAATATTCCCAATTCTGTAATCGTGAGGTTCTTGATTGTGCAAAAATCTAAAAACTCTGCTATCCCAAATTGCATACTTTTCAGGATTTATAAAATGCAATAATTTTGTTGAACCAACTAATGAATTATTTAGCAAACTTTTCAAAAGTTCATAGTCTTTAGTTTCTAAATCTTTTCCGCTTTTCGCTCTGTTTAATATTTCGACTGCCAAATCTATATTTTTTTCAATTTCAGTTGTTCTAAAATCAAAAATTGTTGGCATCCAACCGTAGGTGAAATTTATTCCAATAATCAAATTATGCCTATTGATTTCACTGATTGATTTGAAATATTCTATAAATTCTGGATATGAAATTAAGTCGGACTTATTTTCAATTTTGAAATTTTCCGCTTCGAAAATTAAATTTTCAATTCTGATTTTATCAATCAAGTTTTCTTCCATTCTTCGGTTTTATTCGGTTCCACATTGCTGACGCCCAACTCGTAAATATACGCAACTACATTCGCATTTCATCCATTTTCAGGTAGATTTGCGAAAATTTGTTGCTTTTATTACTACAAATATATGCCTTTTTTAAAATTATTATATCATTTTTCAATTTTTTTGCTATGATGCTGTCTAATGGGTTTTGGATGAAATTACTGCGGCTCGACAAATAACGGATAACCTCCTACAAATAACCTCTCAAAAACCCAACAAGTCTATTCTCGCCCCGATGTAGCGGCATCCTTTTTTTGGTTTTTGAAAAAAATCAAAAAAAGATATAGCGTGCAGCGGGACGGGTGGTGTGGGATAGGGGAGGTGTGCGCCAAAAAAAAAGAGAAATTGGGCTTGTGATTTTGGTTTTGATGCTTATTTATATGATCACTGATTGTCCGAGGTTGATGTTTTCGTGGTTGATGTATGGGCTGTCTTTGCTTTGTATGAGATTGGCGATGGCGTCGCCCACATAATCTGTGCCAAAGTTGCGAACGCTGTTTAGATCGGGGGTTACGATGTTCATTTTTAGGATTTTATCTACGGCATTGACCACGGTTTTGGCCTCGGTGGCAAGGCAAAAATGGTCTAATAGCATGGCGGCACTCAATATGGCGGCGATTGGATTGGCTATATTTTTGTCTTTTGCTTGTGGGTAGGAGCCGTGTATGGGCTCGAACATGGCGTTTGTGTCGCCTACGGATGCGGATGCCAATAGGCCTATCGAGCCGCCAATAACGCTGCCTTCGTCTGAAATGATGTCGCCAAATAGGTTTTCGGTGAGGATGACGTCAAATTGTTTTGGGTTCAAAATTATTTGCATCGCGGCGTTATCTACAAACAAAAATTCGAGGGTGATGTCGGGATATTGTGTGGCGATATTGGTAACTACTCTGCGCCATAGTCTTGAGGTTTCGAGTACGTTTGCTTTGTCAACAAGGGTTAGTTTTTTGCGTCTTGATTGTGCGCTTTTGAATGCTTTGTGTGCGATTCTTTCGATTTCAAATTGCGAGTATTCGCACAAATCTGAGGCGGTTTGTGCGTCGGGGCTTAATTTTTTTTCGCCAAAATAGATGCCGCCTGTTAATTCTCTGTATATGACCATGTCTGTGCCTTCGATGATGTTTCGTTTTAGGGGCGAGTGGTCCAAGAGTGTTTCAAAGGCTTTGATGGGTCTAATGTTGGCATATAATCCTAATTCTTTTCGGAGTTTTAGGAGTCCCTGTTCTGGTCTGATTTTGGCGTCTGGATTGTTGTCATATTTTGGGTCGCCTATGGCACCAAATAGCACTGCATCGGCATCTTTGCATAGTTGTAAGGTGCTGTCTGGCAAAGGGTTTCCGGTTTTGTCGATTGCAATTGCACCAACGAGTGCTTCTTCAAAATCAAACTGATGTCCAAAGGTTTTGGCTACGGCTTTTAATACTTTTACGGCTTGTTGGGTTACTTCGGGACCAATTCCGTCGCCCATCAATAGTGCAATTTTTAGTTTCATCTGTTGCTGTTTTGTATTGTTTTAAAGGGTGTTTTTTGGTGTTGTTTTTGGATTTTTTAGATTGCTTTGTTTTTTTCAAAAGCTTCGATTTTGTCTTTGTTATTGATCAAAAAATCGATGTCGTCATAACCGTTTATCATACAAATTTTTTTGTAGGGATCGATGTCAAAATGGGCTGTTAATACTGTGTTTTGAATACTAATTATTTGATTTTCGAGATCTACATTTATGATTGTTTCTGGTTTTGATTGTATCAAAAGTATCATTTTTTGCAATATTTCTGGGCTTACAATTATGGGTAAAAGTCCATTATTGAGGGCATTTCCTTTGAAAATATCGGCAAAATAACTCGATACAATGACTTTGAATCCGTAGTCGCTCAGGGCCCAAGCGGCGTGCTCACGGCTGCTTCCGCATCCAAAATTGTTGCCTGCTACTAATATTTGTCCGTTGAAAATGGCGTTGTTTAATACAAAATCTGCGATTGGCTGGTTGTTTTTGTCAAAACGCCAATCTTTGAAAAGGTGGTTTCCAAAGCCAATTTTGTTGGTTACTTTTAAAAATCGTGCGGGAATAATCTGGTCTGTATCAATATTTTCTATTGGGAGTGGCACCGCAGTTGATGTCAATTTTATAAATTTTTCCATATTTTAAATTTGTGAAATGTCAATAATTTTTCCGGCAATTGCGGCTGCGGCGGCTACAAGTGGGCTTGCCAAAATGGTTCGAGCACCTTGCCCTTGCCGGCCTTCAAAATTTCGGTTTGAGGTAGAAACGCAATATTCGCCTTGAGGAATTTTGTCGTCGTTCATGGCCAAGCATGCCGAGCAGCCTGCTTGCCGAATTTTGAATCCTGCGGTTTCAAAAATTGCGGTTAATCCTTCTTTTTCAATCTGTAATGCCACTTGTTGTGAGCCCGGCACTATAAGTGCCGTTACGTTTTGGGCTTTTTGTTTGCCTTTTATGTATCCGGCTACTTCTCGAAAATCTTCGATGCGAGAGTTCGTGCAGCTACCTATAAAAACATAGTTGATGGTTTTGTCTATCAAGGTTTCTCCTTTTTGAAATCCCATATATTCTAAAGATTTTTCAAAGGACGCGTCATTTATTTCAGGGATTTTTTCGGTGATTTTCATTCCCATTCCTGGATTTGTGCCATAGGTAATCATAGGGGCAATTTCGGTAGCGTCAAAATGGTATTCTTGATCAAAAATGGCTCCTTGATCTGTTGGAAGTGTTTTCCAAAAAGCAATTTTGGTTTCTAATTCGGCTCCGTGTGGTGCAAATTTTTTGCCTTTTATATAGTCATAGGTGGTTTGATCCGGGGCTATCATTCCGCCACGAGCTCCCATTTCGATACTCATGTTGCACACGGTCATGCGGCCTTCCATGCTCATGTTTTCAAAAACATTGCCTGCATATTCACAAAAATAGCCTGTTCCAGAGTTGGTGCCAATTTTTGCAATTATGTATAAAATAACATCTTTTGGCGAAACGCCTTTTGCCAAAACGCCATTTACGTTTACGCGAAGGCTTTTTGGTTTGTCAAGTAGCAGGCATTGGCTTGCAAAAACTTGTGCCACTTGGCTGGTACCAATTCCAAATGCGATTGTTCCAAATGCGCCATGCGTCGAGGTGTGACTGTCTCCACATACCATTGTCATTCCGGGTTGTGTGATGCCCAGTTCGGGCGCAATGACGTGCACAATCCCTTGATATTCATGGCCCAAACCATAGAGTGTAATGTTATTTTTGGCACAATTGTGTGTCAACATTTCTATTTGCTGCCGCGAAAGTTCGTCTTGGATTGGCAGATGTTGGTTGATTGTTGCTACATTATGGTCTGCGGTTGCTACAATTTGATTGGGTCTAAAAACTGGAATTTGTCTATTTTCTAATTCGGCAAATGCTTGTGGACTTGTTACTTCGTGAATCAAATGCTGGTCTATATACAAAACTTGCGGCCCGTTTTCGACGGCTGTAACTACGTGATTATCCCATACTTTATCAAATAAAGTTTTTTTGGTTATACTGCTTGGCATTCGATTTCAATTTTTGAGGTTTTTATTAAAAGGTGTATGTCGTTGTCTGAAACTATTTGTTTTTGATCTGCAAATTTTAAAAATGCTTCATAGACCAAGTCTAATTGAAGTTTGGTCAATTCAAAACCAATTTTTTTGGCACGATAGGCTAGTGCGGCTCTACCGCTTCGGGCTGTAAGCACAATGGTTGACTCATTGACACCTACTTCGCGAGGGTCGATAATTTCATAAGTTGAGCGGTCTTTTATCATGCCATCTTGGTGAATCCCAGAGCTATGGGCAAATGCGTTTGCGCCCACTATGGCTTTGTTGGGTTGCACAAACATACCCATATTTTCTATCACCAATTGGCTGGTTTCATACAGCATTTTGGAGTTGATATTGGTATTAAGACCCAAATATGGGTGTTGTTTTAAAATCATAACCACCTCTTCGAGGGCGGTGTTTCCGGCACGTTCGCCAATTCCGTTGATGGTGCATTCTATTTGTCTTGCACCATTGATAACGCCCGAGATTGCGTTTGCGGTAGCCAAACCCAAATCGTTATGACAATGGCAGGACAAAATGGCTTTGTCTATTCCGATGATGTTTTGTGTCAAATATTTAATTTTTGCACCATATTCATCTGGCAAACAGTAGCCTGTGGTGTCTGGAATGTTGAGTACCGTTGCGCCTGCTTTGATGGCTTCTGTGCATACAAATGCCAGAAACTCATTGTCTGTTCGTCCTGCATCTTCGGCATAAAATTCGACATCATCACAAAAAGTTTTTGCATAGGCAATCGCCTCGGTAGCACGATCCACAATTTGGTCGCGAGACATATTAAATTTATGTTTGATATGCGAATCTGAAGTGCCAATTCCAGTATGAATTCTTGGTTTTTTTGCAAATTTGAGTGCAGCAGCCGCCACGTCAATATCGTTTTTGACAGCTCGAGTAAGGGCACAAACCGAGGCGTTTTTGACAATTTTTGAAATTGCTTCAACAGATGCAAAATCACCCGGAGACGAGATTGGAAAACCCGCCTCGATTATATCTACTCCCAAATCGTCTAATTGTTGTGCAATAATTACTTTTTGAGCGGTATTGAGCTTGCAACCAGGTACTTGCTCGCCATCTCGCAAAGTGGTGTCAAATATTTGAATTTTTTTGGCATCCATATAAAGTGGTCGTTTTTTGGTTTTTTTTACGAATTTATAGTTTCCTTTGTATAATTAAAGTCAAATATATTTATATTTACAACGGTAAAACGCAAAAAAAATAGTCTAAATCACTAATTTACAGTTGTTTATTTCAAAAAAATTACGATGTCAAACCAATCAAAAGATAATTTATTTGTATTGATCAAATCGCTATCGAGTTCAGAAAAGCGACAGTTTAAGGTATATGTAAATCGGTTGGGTGTCAATGTTGACGCCAAGTTTTTGTTGCTTTTTAATCTTTTAGACAAAATGTCAGAATTTGACGAAAACGATATTTTGAGAAGTAAAATTGTTACCAAATTACAACTTTCCAATCTAAAAGCACATTTGTATAAACAAATTTTGATAAGCCTGCGTTTGAATCCTGTAAATCAAAACGTTAGAATATCAATCAGGGAGCAACTTGATTTTGCTACCATTTTGTACCAAAAAGGATTGTATAAACAAAGTTTAAAAATATTAGACAAAACCAAGATTTTGGCATTAGAAAACGACGAAAAAAACATTGCTTTTGAAATCGTTGAGTTAGAAAAAGTTATTGAATCACAGTATATTACCCGTAGTATTTTTGGTCGAGCCGATGAGTTGGTTTTACAAGCAAAGGCGCTGAGTGTTCAAAATGTTTTTGCAAGCAAATTGTCAAATATTTCGTTGCAGTTGTATAGCCTGATGCTCAAAAGCGGCTATGCCAAAAGCGATTCAGAAATGCAACAATTGTCGGATTATTTCAACAGTAGAATGCCCAAATATGATATAGAAACATTGGGTTTTCGTGAAAAATTATGGCTTTATCAAGCGCATTTGTGGCATAGTTTTTTGATTCAGGATTTTTTGTCTTGTTATAAATTTGCCAACAAATGGGTTGATTTGTTTAACGAAAATCCACAAATGATAATTTCAAACCCAGTTTGGTATATCAAAGGGAATAGTTATTTGATGGAATGTTTGTATTTGTTAAAACACAAATCGAAGATACATCAGGTTTTGAATTTATTTGAACAAAACAGCTTGTCGCCAAATTTTCCAAAAAACGACAACACCAATTCGTTATGTTTTTTGTGTATTTTTAACAGCAAATTCAACTTGCATTTTTTGGAAGGCGATTTTGAAGGAGGGCATTATCTGGTAGATACGGTTTTGGACGGTATCAAAAACCACGAAAATCGCATTGATAATCATCACGTTATGGTTTTTTATTATAAAATTGCGAGTTTGTATTTTGGCATGGGCGATAACAAAAACTGTATTTTGTTTTTGGACAAAATTATACAAAACAAAAGTCTTTCGATGCGTGAAGATTTGATGTGTTTTGCTCGTGTTTTAAGTTTGGTGGCGCATTATGAGTGCGGTCTAGATCAGTTGATGGAGCAACAACTCAAAAGCACTTATGCCTTTTTGATCAAAATGAATGAGCTTCATGGCGTGCAGCGAGAGATGGTTAAATTTTTGAAAAACTTGGGCAATATTTATCCTGACGAGCTCAAAAACGAGTTCAAAAAACTACATTCGCAATTGTTGGTTTTTGAAAACCATCCTTATGAAAAAAGGGCGTTTTTGTATCTTGATATCATTTCGTGGCTTGAAAGCAAAATTACAAACCAACCCGTTGCTTTGATCATCCAACAGAAAGCCAAAAAATTGTTGCGTTGAATTTATTTTCTTATTTGGTATTATTTCTAAACGACAAAAGTGAAGCACAACAAGCCAAAAATTTGGAAAACGAAAATAAAAGAGGTGCTAAAACCGCTTGAATACGCTCCGTTTATTTGATGACAACGCCTATTGTTGGAGGATTGCAATCGGTGCTATTTAGGGGAGATTGAAATTGGAGAACATTTTTGTAATCACTATTATATTCTTTAATGTTCATCTTCACATCGCTCTTTAAAGTTAGCTAACAATTAGTTGTTTTCTTCATAATAATAGGAGTAATCTATTCCTTTCATATACATTTCTCTGCTGTTTATGTCGTTGGTTAAAGCGTTTTTTATCAATTTTAATAATTCGCTGCTATCAACAGTGCTGATTATCATGGCATTCATGTAATTTTTTTTACTTATTTTGCTCCAATCTACGCAGCATTGAAGTTGCTTTTTCAAAAATAAATCCAACCAAATACGTGTGCTTCTGCCATTGCCTTCCATAAAAGGGTGTGCAATATTCATAGCGGCATACTTATCTATTATTTGATCCAAATTATCATTTGGCATTGCTTCAATTTTTTCTAAATGTGTTGCTAAATAATGTGCAGGTGTAAATTGATAGCCCCCTTTAGAAATGCTTTTAGTTCTTAATTGCCCAGCAAAATCATATAAGCCACCAAACAAATACCCATGAATTTGTTGTAACCCTTTAGCAGTGCCAACAGCAATTTCATCAATCAAATTGCTTTCAAAAAGGGTGTATGCTTTTTTCTTACTTTGCCCGTCAATACTATTGTCGCTATATAAAAACCAATCTAAAAATTTCATTGCCCTGTTGTTTGGAAAATGTTTTGCCAAAGCAATAATACCATCGCTATCTAATGTGTCGGTTAAATATTTTTTGCCATCAGCAGCGGCTAATTTCAGTTGGTGAGTGTTACTAACCAACTCGTTTTTTTCCTTTTTGAGTTTGGCTTTTAGATATTTCCAATAGTTACGCCTTTTGGTATAATCAACTTCTTGGTTCAAAATACCAACAACA
>JANNBA010000162.1:0-21903 GCA_031384845.1 Bacteroidota bacterium | reverse complement strand
TTTTGCAGATTTGCGATGGGCGGGATTTTTACCACTGAACTTTATGCGGAGCACAAAACTTTCGGCTACCACTAAACTGTCTGCGGAGCACGAAACCCCGCCTATTGCAAATGTGCTGTTATGCCTTCGTTGTTCTTTTCTCGTGTCAGTCATTTGTCGTTAAGAAGTAAATAGTTTACGCACTTTTTTAAACTCGTCATAGTCCACTTTTAGTTCAGCAATTGTCGGTGTCGTGTCAATGTCGCTTGGGCTACTATGACCATCAATAGAAACACAACATTTTTCATAAATGTCATTTACTTTGCCTTTATGGGTGTCAATTTTAACGCCCTCAATTCTTAAAAGCGATGGAAATGCAACACCCTTTTTATATCGTTTTACTGTCTTTTTGAGTATATCATCTTCAACTGCAATTTCAATTGCAGAACGTAAATGCCCGTAACCTTCGGCAGCAAGTTTAGCTTCGTCTTGTTCTGGAGAAGGTTTTGTGTCAATGACTAATTGAAGTTTTTTAGTGTAGTGGCTGAATGAATTTATTTCTTCAACTTCATCAAGTATTCCAGTTATGCCAAAATTGTTCTTCACTTTATGAAATCCAAAATCTACGTTAGCTTGTTTATTCGTTTCTAATTCTGATTGTTGAATTAAACTGTGAAGCAATAAAATACTATGCGTAAAAATAATTACTTGTCGTTGCTTGGAAAGTTCTATAAATCGTTTACCCACTTCATCAATTATTCTATGGTCTAAGCTATTAACAGGGTCATCAAAAATTACTGGTGCTTTGATATTGTCTAGTTGTAGTTCAGTTAGGAACTCTGCTAATGAAATTGCCTTCTGTTCTCCTTCGCTTAATATGTCGGCAAGTGTGTAACTTGAATTGAGTCGATGCCAAATTTTAGATTTCCCTTTATCTGTTCCAAAATTCAGTTCAATTTTAAGGTCTGATTTTTTGAATAGTTTTAACTCTGCTTGGAATAAATCATTAAAGTTCTTTTCGACTAACTGCTCTCTTGCATCCGATGTTTTTCTACTAATTGAATTTGTAGAGAAACTACTTGATTTTGATTGTAAGGTTGCTACTATCTTACGATTTGCAATAGATGCTTTTACATCTAAAATTTTTGTTGAAAGTAGCTTACGGTCTTTGAGTTCAGAAATCTTGTTTTTTAGTTCCGTTTCCTTTGCAGAGAGATTGGTTAAAAGGTCGCCTTTCTGTGTCAAAACCAAACCAATAGCTGTTTTCTTGTCTGTAAAGAATTTGATGTATTTTGCGTAGTCGAAACTAAAGACAGAACCATCAACAATTTTGTCAGTGGTAAAAGTTGTTTTGAGTGCTTCTAAAGTTGTATTGAATTCTAATATTTCTGCTGGCTGAATTGTTTTCTGATTTTCATCAATTCCAAATGTTGGTTGATGAAAAAGCAAGTTGGTTTCAATTTTTAAAACTTGATTTGTCAAGTTAGTTTTTTGCTGTTTTAATGCCGATAAATTTTCTTGCGTTTTGTCATTTAGAAGCGTTCGATAACTTGCTAACAATAATTTCGCTTCATTTTCAAGCGGCTGTAAACAATAAATGCAAGTGTCTTCTGTATTCGGATATTCGGGTTTATTGAGGACTTTTATATAATCCTCCGCTGCCTTTATAAAAGATTGGAATTGTGGAGTTTCATAAAATTCAATTCCATTGCTTTCTGCGATTTCTTTAATTCCTGTTTTGGTTTTGCTTTCTAAAGTGGCTATTTCTTTATTTAAGTCAATAAGTTTTTGCCAATTTGCTAAAACGAAATTTGTTTGAGAGGTTTGAATTTTGGAAATAATTGTTCCAAGCTCATTAACAGAACTATTTAGATTTTGTATTTCTGTTTGAAGTAATGCTTTATTTAGTTGTGATAACTCTGTCTGTTTATCTATCAATTCTTGCTCTTGGGTTGCAGTTATATTTGAGAGTTCGGTTAGTTTTTGCTCTGTCGATGTTGCTGAAAGTGCTGAAATAAAAATTTGTTGCGGTGTCCCTGAATTTAAACTGTCCGCCCAAGTAATTGCAGTTGGATGTAAGGCAACTTTAGCGTTTAGTAATTGCGTTAGTTCGTTGAGTTCTGATGATACTATATTGAAAAGATGAAAGCCAATTGGCGAAACAATTAGTTGTCTGTCAGAAAGCGAAATTTGAACACAACTGTTATTGAATACTGAAATGTTTTGAAGTTCTGCATCTTTGTTAGAACCCGTCCAATTAAATGTTTGAGTTGCTCCATTTGATTTGAAATTTATGATTGCTGTTTTAGCTTCAACTGCTCCATAAATATTGGGGTGAACTGTATTGTTTGGGTCATAACTAAAGCCCAAACTTTTAAGAATTCTACCGTAACCTGTTTTGCCAGTTCCGTTTTCCCCATAAATTACAGTTATATTTTTACTGAATTTTAAGGTCTGATTTTTTGCAAGTTTATTTACTCCTGTAATGTCTGATAAGGTTTCTAACTCTATTATTTTATCGGTTGGAACATAGTTTGGTTTTGTCGTTGTAAGTGTAGGTAGTCCCGTGTGTAGATTTATTGACTGCAAAAAGTAATTGAAAACCTGGTTTCTGTCGGCTGGCAGTAAATTACTTTCAGTGCTTACGATTTTGTCAATTAGTAGTTTGCTCCATTCTCCATTACTTTCAGCCCACTCCCAAAGGAAGTCCACAATTTGCTTTTTGTTTGTTGTCGTAGAAGCCATATTTTTTGTTTGTCAGTTTGTTGTTAGCACGGTCGCCCTACAATGAGGCATAACTAGTAAATATACGAAAGTTCTTGCGTTTTTAACAATTTTTTATGTTGATTACACTTTCAATTATTTATCAAAAATAGTATTATTTTTTTAGATACAAGCAATTATTAATTTTTTTAAAATCATCTTTTTTGTATAGCTTGTTTACTAGCTGGTCTAATGGACTTTGTATTTTATCTACTATTTTACTGCTAAGGTGTTTGTAGATAGTTGTGGTTTTGCTGCTTGCATGTCCTAGAAACTGTTGTATGTAGCGGATGTCGGTTCCGTTTTCTAATAAATGTGTAGCAAAACTATGAAGAAGGCTATGAAAACGAACTACTTTGTTTGGGCAACCATTTGTGGTTATCAATCAACACCATACAAATATCATCTTGCAAATCCCAAAAGTCTAAAATCGCCCCGATGCAGCGGCATCCTTTTTTTGGTTTTTTTTTAAAAAACCAAAAAAGATATAGCGTGCAGCGGGACGGGTGGTGTGGGATAGGGTAGGTGTGCGCCAAAAAAAAAAGCTGCTTTTAGGCAGCTTTTGTAATTTGGGAATTAATTGATGGGTTCAAAACTTATTGCCGTGCCGCCACCTTGTGCAAGGTTGAGTTTTATTTTGGATTTTGAGGTTACTTCGATGGTTTTGATGTCATAGTTGATGGGGTTTTGTTTCCAATCTGCGGTTTTTCCGTCTTGATAGATAATGGCTTTGTATTTTTGATTTGGGGTCAAAAAATCGGTTTTTATTTCGGTTGTTCTTGCATTTTCGTCGGTTATTGCGCCCAAAAACCATTTTTGAGTGCTTTTTGCTTTTCTAACAACCGTTAAATAGTCTCCGGGTTCGGCTTCTATATAAATGCTTTGGTCCCAATCTGCGGCTACATCTTTGATAAATTGGAAGGCATCGGGGTATTTTTCATAATTTTCGAGTAGGTCTGCGGCCATTTGCAAAGGCGAATACATGGTGACGTATAGTGCCAATTGCTTGGCGAGTGTAGTGTTTACTTGCTCTTTTTTGGCGGGGTCATAGTGGTTCATTTTGATTTCAAAAATCCCTGGTGTATAGTCCATCGGCCCACCCAAAAGGCGTGTAAATGGAAGAATGGTTTCGTGCATTGGTGTGTTTCCGTTGCTCCACGCGTTAAATTCGTTGCCCCTTGCGGCTTCAGCGGCGATATAGTTTGGATAGGTGCGGCTGTAACCTGTAGGTCGTGATGATTCGTGTGAGTCTATTGTAAAGTGTCTTTCGGCTGCTCTCTGTGCAATATAGTTGTAGTGGTTTACCATGGTTTGGCCGTCGTGAAATTCGCCACGAGGAATAATGCGGCCTACATATCCTGATTTTATGTTTTGGTAGCCGTATTTTTCCATAAAGTCAAAGGCTCTGTCTAATCGTCGTTCATAATTGGTAGATGAGCCCGAAGTTTCGTGGTGCATAATCATTTTTATTCCTTTGGATTTGGCATAGTCTGTAATTTCTTGAACGTTAAAGTCTGGATATGCAGTTGTAAAATCAAATACTTCTTCTTTCCAGTTGCCAAACCAGTCTTCCCAACCGGTATTCCATCCTTCGACTAAAACGCCATCAAAACCATTTTTGGCGGCAAAGTCGATGTATCTTTTGGTGTTTGCGATTGTTGCACCGTGTCTGCCTGTTGGTATCAATTTTCCGGCGGCATTTTGTGCGTTTTGTGATCCGGCATAGTCCCAGGTTGAAGTTCCTACGTGCATTTCCCACCAGATTCCAACATATTTCATTGGTTTTATCCATGAGGTATCTTCGATTTTTGAGGGCTCATTGAGGTTCAAAATCATTTTTGACCCTACAATATCTCTTGCATCATCGCTCATCATCACAGTGCGCCAAGGCGATACGCAGGGTGCTTGCAAATAGGCTTTGTCTCCAATGGCATTGGGCACTAAATGTGATTTGAAACTATTATTTTTTGTTTCAACATCAAGGTGCATCACAGGGTAATTGACAACGGCGGCTTCAAAAATGTTGAGATAGAGTCCGTCACTAGATTTCATCATCAGCGGAGATTGTACGATATATTGCCCAGCAATTGATTTTAAGGCGATGCCATTGTTCATATCAATTTTTTGGGTATCTATTTCTGAAATTTTGGTTTCGTTGTAGGAATATTCTTGACTGTCAAAATCGCCTGGGAGCCAAAATGATTTGTGATTTCCTGTTAGATTGAAGGTAGAAACTTCTTCTGAAATGATAAAATAGGAAAGGTTTTTTTGGGTTGGAAAATCGTATCGGAAGGCTATTCCTTCGTCAAAAATTCTAAATATTAGATTTATTTTGATTTGATTTTCTTTTTGAATTAGGCTTACCAAAAGTTGGTTGTAATGGTTTTCGATATTGGCTTGTTCGCCCAAAACGGGTTTCCAACTTTGGCTAAAAGTGCTAATTTTTGTGGTTTCTATTTCAAAATTGGTTTCCAAATTTCGATTGTCTTTAAGCTTAATTCCCAATCCACTTTCTAAAATGGCTGGTTTATTTTTGTAACTTACTTCATAAAATGGTTTGCCTGTTGTCGAAAGTTTGAAATCCAAAGTGATATTTTTGGACGGCGAACTTATCGTTTGGCTCCAAATTTGGTTGGTCAAAAGTAAAAAGGTGGCTAGGAGCATTAATTTTTTCATCATTATTTTTTTTTAGGTTAATCAAAAAAAGGAACCCTATTAGTTCCTTTGAGGTTATATTTCGTCGTCGTCATCATTTTCTGAATCAAAATTCAAATCAATGTCGTCATCATCATCATCATCATCGTCGTCTTCATCATCGTCTTCATCAGTGTTGATATTAATGGGTTTATCAATTAGTAAATCGACGCTTTCTTCATCATCATCGTCAGCATCATCTGCTTTTTCTTCGTCTATTTCAATTCCTCTGATGCCTTCAAGCGGTACAATGATATCTTCATCTTCATCAAAATTGATAATTCGATCTGATAATTTTGTACTTATTTTTACCAAAAAAATGGTGTCCACGGTGCGAACTTCTACAGCTTCTATAGTTTCGTTTTTGTGGTTTTTGAATCGGATAATATTTGATTCGTCATATCCATCTGGAAATTTTTCGACCAATAAGGTTAATATTTCATTGGTGAGTTTGGCATAATCGACAATAATTCTTCTCATAAAAGTTCTATTATAAATCTAATAAATAAGCAAATATTAATGGTACCACGATGGTTGCATCAGATTCTATTATAAATTTTGGGGTGTCAATATTCAGTTTTCCCCAGGTTATTTTTTCATTAGGTACTGCTCCAGAGTAGGAGCCATAGGATGTCGTTGAGTCCGAAATTTGGCAAAAATAGCTCCAAAATGGCACATCGTGCATTTCCATGTCTTGATACAGCATTGGTACCACACAAATGGGAAAATCTCCTGCAATACCGCCACCAATTTGAAAAAAGCCTACTCCATTTTGACTATTTTTTGGATACCAATCAGACAAAAACACCATATATTCTATTCCAGATTTCATGGTTGATGCTTTCAACTCGCCTTTGATGACATAGGAGGCAAAAATATTGCCCATCGTGCTGTCTTCCCAACCGGGAACAATTATAGGAAGGTTTTTTTCGGCCGCCGCATACATCCAACTGTCTTTCAAATCAATTTCATAATATTCTTCTAAAACGCCTGATAACAGCATTTTATACATAAATTCATGCGGAAAATAGCGCTCGCCTTTATCATCTGCATCTTTCCAAATCTTGAAAATATGTTTTTGCAATCTTCTAAAGGCTTCGTGCTCCGGAATGCAGGTGTCTGTAACCCTATTTAGCCCTAATTCGAGCAAATCCCATTCGTCTTGTGGAGTCAAATCACGATAATTTGGCACGCGTTTGTAGTGGGAATGTGCAACCAAATTCATGATATCTTCTTCGAGATTTGCACCGGTACAAGAAATTATCTGTACTTTGTCTTGTCTTATAATTTCTGCAAATATTTTTCCAATTTCGGCCGTACTCATTGCTCCGGCAATGGTGACCATCATTTTTGCACCGTTTGACAACTGTGTTTCATATCCTTTTGCGGCATCAACCAAGGCTGCCGAGTTGAAATGCAAATAATGTTTTTCGATAAATTGACTTATTGGTCCTTTCATTTTTTGAGTAATTGTTAAATTATGCTTTGTTATAACCTAATATTTCTAATACTTGGTCTGAAGTTTGTTGTTCCGAAAAAATTTCTGTAGCCAATATACCATTTTCGTCACGATCTATCAAAATGTGTTTGGGTTGCGGGATCAAACAGTGGTGCAACCCACCATAACCACCAATAGTTTCTTGATAGGCACCCGTGTTGAAAAAACCAATGTATAAAGGTTTTTCCTTATTGTATTTTGGCAAGTATATGGCATTCATATTTTGTTCAGAATTATAGTAATCATCACTATCACAGGTCATTCCGCCTAGTAAAACGCGCTCGTATTGGTCATTCCATCGGTTGATAGCCAACATAATAAACCGCTTGTTGATAGCCCAAGTATCTGGCAATGTGGTGATAAACGAGGAATCGATCATATTCCATTTTTCGCGATCATTTTGCTGTTTTTGATACAAAATTTGATAAATAGCACCACCACTTTCGCCCACCGTAAAAGAGCCAAATTCTGTAAAAATATTTGGTACATCAACTTCCGCTTCGTCACAAGCAATTTTGATCTGATTGATAATTTCGTCTATCATATATTGATAATCATATTCAAAAGCCAACGAGTTTTTGATAGGAAATCCTCCGCCAACATTTAATCCATCTAGTGATGGGCATTCTTTTTTGAGGGCAATATATACTTTTATACACTTAACCAACTCGTTCCAATAATAAGCATTGTCATTGATACCTGTGTTGATAAAAAAGTGCAACATCTTGAGTTCTAACTTTTTATTGTCTTGAATCTGTTTTTTATAAAACTGAACAATATTCTTATATCCTATCCCCAATCTTGAAGTATAAAACTCAAATTTTGGTTCCTCTTCGGCAGCAATTCTAATTCCAATTTTAAATTTTCCTTTGATTTGCGCTTGTAGCAAATCGAGTTCTTCAAAATTATCAATTATTGGAATAGCATTTTTATGACCATTATTGATCAAGCGTGCAATGTTTTCTATATATTGATCTCGTTTGAAACCGTTGCAGATGACATAAGTACTTTTGTTGATTTTGCCGTTTTGTAACAAATTTTCTACAATATTAATATCAAATGCCGAAGAAGTTTCGATATGAATATTGTTTTTGAAAGCCTCATTCATTACATATTCAAAATGGGAACTTTTAGTACAATAACAATAAAAATATTTGCCATCGTATTTGTTTTTTTCCATCGATTTTCTAAACCAAGCCTTTGCCCGATTGATATTATTTGAAATTTGTGGCAAATAAGTAAACTTTAGCGGTGTTCCATACTGCTCTACCAATTTCATCAAATCGATATTGTGAAACTGTAACTCGTCTTTGTTTAATTTAAATTCTTCTTGCGGAAAATAATAAGTTTGATTGATTAAGTCAAAATATTTAGTATTCATAGGTTTGTTTTTTATTGATTAACAGATTGTAAAATAGTAAGTTATTCAATTTTCAAACCCTAATGTTAGCATAAATGATGGGCAACTTTTCTTGATACGAATTAGAAAAAAGCAATACTTCCAAATCGAAACATTTTTTTAAATTAATAAAAAACACACGAATCAAGATACTATCGCATCGGAAAATTCCGTTGAATTGTAGATTTTGATTTGTAATGTATTTTTTATTCATTTGCGCAAATGTAAAAATTATTGTGGGTATTATTAAAATTTTATTAAAAAAAAATATTTTTTTTATTCAAAAAAGAGCCGCTTAATTTTTTTGAATCAATAAACGACAACAAATACCAAAAGTAATTTTAAAATCGTTCAGGGTTCTATATATCATCAAAATTGAGATCTGTAAAATTCTTTTCTATTTGTGAAGAAAAAGCAACATTGTTTTCTTTTTTAAAATCCTTTTGGTGTCTTTCTGAAATCACTTCATCGCCTTTTTGATGAAGCACAAAATCGGTCATTTCGTTCAAAATTTGAGCAAATTCAAAAAAGTCTTCTTTATACAAATATATTTTATGCTTTTTGAAATGAAATGATCCATCTTCTTCGGTAAATTTTTTGCTTTCTGTAATCGTAACATAATAATCATCGGCTTTGGTGGCTCGAACGTCAAAAAAATAGGTGCGTCTGCCTGCTCTTAATACTTTAGAAAATATTTCTTCTTTTTCTGATAGATCGTTTTCTCTCATAATGGGTTTTCATTTGTTGGTATAAATACGTTTCAAAAATGCTACTAATTTCTCAATTGACCAACATTTTAGGACAATTCTTTTTCAGAAAGTTGTTTCAGATAAAGCTCTTTATAATATCCTTCTTGGTTTATTAATTGATAATGAGCACCTTGTTGTATGATTTTTCCTTGATCTAGAATGATAATTTGATCTGCATTTTTGGCAGATGAAACCCTATGACTTACAATTATTGTTGTTTTTTCTTTACAAAAATCTAGCAAATTGTTTAAGATGGCTTCTTCGGTTTCAGTGTCAACGGCAGATAAGCAGTCGTCCAGAAGCAATATTTGAGGATTTTTGATTAAGGCTCTAGCAATAGAAACCCGCTGTTTTTGTCCGCCAGAAAGGGTGATTCCACGTTCTCCCAAAATAGTTTCGTATTGATGCTGAAAGCCTACAATGTTATCGTGTACTACTGCTTTTTGTGCTGCGGCCATAACTTCTTCTGATGTTGCATCTTCTTTTCCAAATTTAATATTGTTGCTGATTGTGTCTGAAAACAAAAATGCATCCTGCGGCACAGTTCCAATACTTTTGCGCAAATCAAACAAATTTTGTGAACTAATTTCATGATTATCAATATATATGTTGCCCGATGTACTGTCATAAAGCCTACTAATAAGTGACAAAATAGTAGATTTTCCAGAGCCCGTATTGCCAAGTATTGCCAATGTTTGTCCTTTTTTTATTTCAAAACTCACATTTTGTAAAGCTTTTATATTGGTGTCGTCATAAACTAAGCTCACATTTTCAAAACGTATTTCGCCCTCGATTATAGAATGTTGTGGATTTTTATTTTCTATGTCAGGAATGATTTTCAAAAATTCATTAATTCTTTTTTGAGATGCTGCTGCCTCTTGTACCATCGATGATACCCAACCAAGTGAGGCTACTGGCCAGGTTAGCATATTTACATACAATATAAACTCTGCAATTGTGCCAATGCTTTTGATTGTGCCAGCAATATACATTTGTCCACCAAAATAAATAACAATTAGATTGCTTATCCCAATTAATGCCAACATAAATGGACCGAAAAGTGAATTTAGTGTGGCTAAATCCATGGCTTTTTCTTTGCTTTCATTAGAAAGTTTGACAACTGTTTTTTGGTATTCATTTTCCAATGAATAGGCTTTGATAACTCTAATTCCAGAAAAAACCTCTTGCGAAAAACTCGATATTTTTGATAAATTTTGTTGAAACAAGGTGCTTTTTTGATTGATTTTTGTACTCAATTTAAAAATCAGATAGGAGAGGAGCGGCAATGGAATTAAAGTATAAAAAGTGAGCAATGGCGACACATTGAACATAAAAACAATTACAATTGCAAATCTAATAAAAGTGTTTATGGTGTACATCACGGCAGGTCCAACATACATTCTCACTTTTCCAACATCTTCGCTAATACGATTCATCAAATCTCCTGTTTGATTTTGTTTGTAAAATTTTTGAGACAAATTTTCATATTGTCTAAAAACTTCATTTTTGAGGTCAAATTCAATGTGACGAGACATTACGATTAATGTTTGTCGCATCAAAAAAGTTAAAATACCGGCAATTATAGTAGTCAAAATGACCATCAAAATATTGTGCAACAACATTGATTTGATCAATTCTGGATTAGAATTTGAAGTTTTCGCAAAATTTTCGATAGCGTCAAACGAGCGGCTTATTAATTTTGGAGTAAAAAGCGAAAAAATTTGAGCTGCAATTGTAGTAACAATTCCAATCAAAAAACTGTATTTGTACTTGACAAAATATTTATTCAAATATTGTAATTCTTTCATTATAAGCAGATAATATTATTTTAAAGTAATTATAAAAAACAGCAAATCAACAATTATAAAATTTTACAAAATGGTATTTACTGTCGATTATTTAAAAAAACACAATATTATTGCGTTGTTTTGAATTAATCATTAATTTTGACCAATATTTTTGATAAAATCATAAATTATAATAAAAACCAGCATACCCATGACAACAACCGTTTTGAACGCATCAGAAATCCATAAAATAGATCCCGTTTTTGGTCAATTATCGTTTGATAATCACGAGCAAATTGTATTTTGCAACGACAAAGATACGGGATTAAAAGCAATAATTGGCGTTCACAACTCTGTTTTAGGGCCTGCATTAGGTGGCACCAGAATGTGGAATTATGCCAACGAGTGGGAAGCACTGAATGATGTTTTGCGACTTTCGAGAGGTATGACCTACAAGTCTGCCATTACTGGACTTGATCTTGGAGGTGGAAAAGCAGTCATTATTGGAGATGCCAAAAGTGATAAAACTCCAGAAATGATGCGCAAATTTGGTGAATATGTTAACGGTTTAAATGGCAAATATATTACCGCAGAAGATGTAGGGACAACTACACAAGATATGGAAATTATAAGCGAAGTAACTCCTTATGTGACTGGCACATCCATAGAAAGGGGTGGTGCAGGAAATCCATCGCCAATCACCGCTTACGGTGTATATATGGGTATGAAAGCCGCCGCAAAACAGCAATATGGTAGTGATAATTTGGAAAACAAAAAAATTCTGGTTCAAGGAATAGGACATGTGGGCGAAAGCCTTGTTGGATATCTCACAAATGAAGGGGCAAAAGTTCAAATTACAGACATTAATTTGGCAAGATTAGAAGAAATGGGTAATAAATATGGTGCCAAAATTTTTGTTGGATCCGATTTGTACACAGCTGATGTCGATATATATGCGCCTTGTGCATTGGGGGCAACCATAAATGACGAAACCGTTTATAAAATTAAAGCCAAAATAATTGCAGGTGCGGCCAATAATCAGCTTGCGAATGAACAAATTCATGGACAAATCCTGAAAGAAAGGGGCATTTTATACGCACCAGATTTTTTGATAAATGCCGGCGGAATAATCAATGTTTTTTCAGAAATTGCAAATTATGACCGTGATGAAGTGATGCGTCGTACCGAAAATATTTATAATACAACCTTAGAAATTTTTGATTTGGCAACACAAAATAACGTTACAACGCACCAAGCGGCTATGTTGATTGCAAAAAGCCGAATTGAAAATAGGAAAAAAGAAAATCAACAAAAATAAAAGCTAATTCAAATTTAGTATTACTTTTGCCAATCAAAAAATTGTAGATAATCTTTAAAAGTTCTTGACCGTGCTAAACCGACGACATATTCGTATCAAAGTGATGCAAACCATCTATTCGATGCATCAAAGGAAATCTGATCAACTCGAAAAAGAAGAAAAATTTCTGTTTTATAGCATTGATAGTATTCAAGATTTGTATCTTACAATCCTGACCGTTTTGATAGAATTGAAAAATGTTGAAACTATTTTTTTAGAAAAATCTGCCAAAAAACACCTTTCGACACAGGAAGATAGAAACCCAAATCAAAAATTTATAAGCAATAGATTATTGCAAATGTTTGCCGAAAATAAAGCAATTGCAACAGCTGTCGCCTATCGAAAAATTGACCATTGGCAGAATAATAACGATACCATACTGTCACTCATGGACAGTATAAAAACCAGTGTCTTGTATAAAGATTATATGACTAATGGTAGAAATAATTTTGAAGATGACAAAACTTTTTTGATTGCATTATTTACAGATGAGATTTCTACAAATTCTATTTTGTATCATTATATCGAAGATCAAAAACTTACATGGATTGATGATGTACCAGTAGTTAATACCTTGATTTTGAAACAACTAAATTCAATTTTAGAAAAGCATAATGCAGATCATTTTAAAGTTTCAAAACTTTTTAAAGACGAGGATGACAAAGAATTTGTAAGCAATTTGTATCAAAAAACAGTGCTTAACGAAACAGAATTGGCAAAAGAATTTATTGACAAAACACCAAATTGGGATTTTGAAAGAATTGCAGAAATAGATACAATTATTTTAAAAATGGCAATCTGCGAATTTATAAAGTTCCCGTCAATTCCTACAAAAGTAACCATAAATGAATATCTCGAAATTGCCAAAGAATACTCTACCCCAAAAAGCAGCTTTTTTATCAATGGTATATTAGATAACGTTCTAAAAGAAATGGAAACAAACGGAAAATTGCAAAAAATTGGCCGTGGCCTTCTTTAATTTAACAAAACAACAAAAAAACTTTACTATGACAAATTACATGACCATTCTACCGTATCTGGCGATGATTGCCGTTTTCTATTTTTTGATGATTCGACCACAACAAAAGCGTGCCAAATTAGAACGTGATTTTGAAAGCTCGCTCAAAGTTGGTGACAAAATTATTACAAAAAGCGGCATTCACGGCAAAATCGCCGAACTTTCTGATGCTACAATCGTTATCGAAACGATGGCTGGAAAGCTAAAAATGGAACGATCTGCAATTTCTATGGAAATGAGTTCAAAATTAAACGCTGACAAAAAATAAAAAAACATATATATTTATTTATACATATCGTTCAAACCCTTGTTGTTCATCAACAAGGGTTTTATTTTTTCTATCCGTTTCAATTGGGTTTCTGGTTTTTTGGCTTCGGAAATAAAATTACAAAATTCTACCTTTTTGGCATCCGAAATTTTTTCAAATACAATTTTCAATTCTGGATTTTGGCATAACTCATTTTCAAAAAGCATTGGTATCACTAGGTTTTTTGATTTTTTTGGAATATTTTTACCTTCATTTTCTATCACAATAGCGTCGTCTATATAGGTTGAAATCATAGCTTCATCTATGTCTTTTTTTGAAAAAAAACGCCATTGTCGCATCGATTTTGTAACTCCTTCTTGTGCGTTTATCAACATTTTGTTCTCGTCTTTCAAGAAAACACCTTTGAAAAACCATATCGTAAAAAAATTCTTGAAGCCACTAATTCCTAAAATGTTTTTGTTTTGAAATGTATATACAGATCCGCCCCATTTTATAGTGTGAGTGAGGTTTTTTTTCAAAATTAATCGGTGCAAAATTTTTAATTCTTCGGCCCATTGATTTGTTTTGTTCCAAATATGGTTTTGGTTTATAGTTTTTTCCATAAATAAAGAGATTTAATATAAAAATTATTCAAAATTAGACTGTGTTTTTTTTATTTTAAAATCTAAAAACTTGACTAACAGAATGTTAAAAAATATCACAAAATATTCAAAATTAATGCACACAATTGTATATATTTGCGACCTTAAAATAGGGGAGATACTCAAGCGGCCAACGAGGGCAGACTGTAAATCTGCTGTGTGAACTTCGCAGGTTCGAATCCTGCTCTCCCCACAAAACCTCCAGAAATCGAGGCTTTTTTTATATTCCTTTTCTACGATTTCGTTCGGTTTTTAATAAGTTGAGTTCTCGGCTTGTTTGTCCGGCTACCGAAGTGTTTTCTTCGGCTCGTCGGATTAGGTAAGGCATCACATCTCGCACTGGCCCAAAGGGCAAATACTTTGCTACATTATAACCCACTTTAGCCAAATTGTAACTGATATTGTCACTCATTCCGTACAATTGTCCAAACCAAACTCGATTATCGGCATTAGAAATATTGTTTTTTTGCATTAAATCCATCAAAAAATAGGAAGACTCTTCGTTGTGAGTTCCCGCAAAAATTGCCATTCGATCAATATTTTGCACCATAAAAGAGATTGCTGCGTCAAAATTTGCATCTGTTGCTTCCTTGTTTTCGCATATTGGTGAGGGTTTCCCGTGTTGGACAGCACGATTATTTTCTTTTTCCATATAGGCACCCCGCACAATTTTCATACCAATATAAAATCCTTCAATTTGTGCTTTTTGATGCAGTTTTTTTAGATAGTCCAATCTGTCGTGTCTATACATTTGAAGTGTATTAAAAACGATAATTTTTTGTTGGTTATAACGTTGCATCATTTTGACAACCAATTCATCTGCTGCATCTTGCATCCAACTTTCTTCGGCATCTATCAACAAAGATATATTATTTTGATATGCAGTCTTGCAAACCAAATCAAACCTATTTTCGATTCTGTCCCACTCTAAAATTTCATTCTCTGAAAGATCAAGCAAAGACCCTTTTTTTTCAAATAAATCAATTCTACCAAAACCGCTGGGTTTGAAAACCACAAATGGAATCGCTTCATTAGTTGTAGCAAAATCTATAATTGACAAAATAGTTTGCAAAGCTTGGTCAAAATGATCCTCGTCTTCTTTGCCTTCTACAGAATAATCTAAAACTGAGGATACACCCTTTGAAAACATTTTGTCCACCACAGGAATGCAATCTTTTTCGTTAATTCCGCCGCAAAAATGATCAAAAACCGTAGCTCTAATCAAGCCTTCAACAGGCAAATGCGCTTTGATTGCAAAGTTTGTTACTGCCGTTCCAATGCGCACTAACGGCTGATTATCAATCATTTTGAACAAAAAATAAGCCCGATCTAATTCGGTATCACTTTTGAGCGAAAAGGCAACTTGCGTAATGTTGAATATTTTTTCCATTATTGTGATTAAGATTACAAATATAGATGTAGTTTTTGAATTATTTTTTAAAATTATTTGATTTATTGGCTATTTATGATTTATTTTAGCCAAATTATTAGAGTATTCTGTATATGAAAAACAACTCAAATTATTATTTCTGATGAAAAGTAACATTAAAATAACGGAAACACCATCTAATGAAGTTGCTGATAAGCCGTTTGATTATTTTGATTTTATAGCTATTTCGTTTGTGATTTTGCTTTTGATGATAGATTTTTTACCAAACTTTGAAAGCATTGATATTATTGCCCCTCAATATGTTTATCTGTCAGTTTGGAATGTAAGTTTGGCAATTTTGTATTTTTTTCAGCCTAAATTTCTAAAAATAAATGGGCTTCAAGTACTGAAAAAAAATTTATGGACTAAATGCTACTTGTTATTTGTCATGATTTCTGGTTTTTCATTTTTTTGGGCAAATAATGCCTCTTTGGCTTTAGTTGCATTTTCAAAACAACTTATTATTTTAATCCTGATTTTCCACTTATTTATTCTGCTATACAAAAGATTACATCTTATTTTCATAATCGCATTTCTGTTTTGTTGTAGCGTTTTTGCGCAAACTTTTTTCGATTTAATGGCAATTTTAAAAGCCCCTTCTATTACTGATGCAATTGCAAACTTGAAAGGAAACACGGGAAATATCAATGTTTTTGGTGCAAGTTTGAACTTCAAAATTCCATTTTTGATTATAGGCATTTTGCATTTTTCTAATTGGAAAAAATGGTTTTTCGTTTTAGGTATATTTTTAGCCAGCTTGACAGTATTTTTGTCTGGATCAAGAGCAACTTTTATAGCACTTTTATTGGTTTTAATAATTTCGCTTTGTTTTTATTTTAAAAATAAAATTCAAAATGAATATCGATTTTCTAAAATTATAATGATTTTTCTGCCTATAATTATTGCGTTTGTTATATCAAGTATTTTGTCAGATAACACAAGTCAAAATTATAGAAATCAGAGTGTTGCAAAAAGATTATTTCAAACAGACTTGCATAATAATTCCAAAGATGTCTCGACAAGTCAGAGGTTGATATTTTGGAATATTGCAACAAAAATGATTGAGCAAAATACGCTATATGGCGTTGGGATTGGTAATTGGAAAATTGCTTCAATTCCTTTTGAGCGTGAAAGTATCGATCAGGCATCGGCATCTGGAAATACGCACAATGATTTTCTAGAGATTATGACAGAAACTGGCATTTTAAACGGAATTTTGTATGTATTTATTTTCGGACTTCTATTGTTTCAAAATCTAAAGAATACTTTTCAAAAGCAATCAAAAAAGGATAATTATATTACGCTTTTGGCATTACTTTTATTAATATGTTATGGCGTTGACGCCTTTTTTAATTTTCCACAATTTCGACCAACTATGCAATTATGTTTTGCATTTATGATAGTTTTGACTATTTTGAACTATAATTATGAGGCAAGCAATATTTATGCAAAAAAGGTAAATTTTTATATTTTTTCAATCATAATATTATCTATTACAACTACTTATATCTCTTTTCATGTCTTAAAAGCCTATCAGTTGGAATATGCACGAAGATCTGATTTGTTAAAGCCTATCAACCAACAATTGCTTACCTCTGATTATATATTACAAAACCTACCAGATTTTCCTACAGTAATGACTAATTCTCAAACCTTTAACGAGCTTTTGGGTATTTATTATTTTCAAGAAAAAAAGTACGATTTGGCTCAAAAACAATTTGACATTTCGAATAAAATAAACCCTTATTTTGGGCGTTCTGAATGGTTTAAGTTTAGGATTTCAGACGCAAAAAAACAGTCTGACAGTGCTTATTTTTATGCGAAAAAAGCTTTTGAAATCAAACCTCGAAACCACGATTTTTTTGTGTCAGCATTGTATGCAGCCAATCTAAAAAACGACACTTTAGAAATGTTAAATTTACATAAAACACACACTCAGTTCGTGCAAAAAGCATCAAATTGGTATGAAACTTCGAGTGTTTTGAGATTGTCAAATTATAAAATTACTAAAATCGTTAGTTTTGTAGAAGAGGGTTTGCGCTATTTTCCTAATGATAGTGCGCTAATCGCCAGAAAAGAAACCTTATTGGAGGAGATTAGCCCTACCAAAAAGCAGCCTTCTATTATTATAGAATTTCAAAAAATGAACCAAAGAGCAACACTTTTATTCAATAACTTGCAATTTTCAAAATCATTATATTTGTTTCAATTGGCACTGAAAATGTCTCCCGAAAACCCTGAAGTTTTGACTAATATTGCGGTTTGTCATATCAAATTAAACCAACCAAGATTAGCGATTCAATATCTTCTTCAAAATCTTAAAATTGTTAATTCAAGCGATGGCAAAACCGAATACCTGCTTGGTGTTTGCTATTTAACAATGAAAGACAAGGAAAATAGCTGTAAATTTTTAAATTTGTCAAAATCAAAAAATAACCCATCCGCATCGGCACTTTATCAACAAAATTGTAAATAATATACAAATATGAATCAAAAAAACACATCAGAAAATCAATCTAAATCTAGCATTAGTTTTGAAAATGGTTATTTATCAATTTTACTTTTTTTATATGCAATGACAGATTTTTTGCCAAAAAAACCAATCATTGATATTGCTGGAATCCAATGGTTATATTTGGCAATCATCAATTTTGTAGCCACATTGTTGCTTTTCAAAACCAAAATTAGCGAAGAAAGTATTGTCAAAAAATATTATAATTTGTCAACAATACCATTGATATACGCGGTTTATGCTGGATTGAGTGCTGTTTCTATTTTTGCTGCCGATAACAAAATGGAAGCAATATGGTTTTTGAGCAAAATTTCGATTGTGCTTTCTGGATTGATTGTTTTTAGTTTTTTGAGTAAGAAAACTGCGACAGTTTTCTTAAATTTTTCAATTTTAGTTTCCATTTTATTATTTCTTCAAACGGTTTCTGCATTATCTGATTTTTATAACAACCTAAACAAAATTGAGATTGAAAAAGCGATGCTCTTTTTGAACGGAAATGCCGAAAACGTTAATATTTTTGCAGCTTCAATCATCCTGAAAATACCATTTGTGCTGTATGGAATACATTATTTTAAAAATTATAAAAAAATATTTTTTATAATTGCTTTGTTTACAGGTACTTTAGCACTTTTTTTAATCAGTTCTCGTGCCACCTTAATAAGTTTGGTTTCAATCATTGGTTTTTATGTGGTCTTACATTTAGTAAATAAAGTAAAAGGAAATAAATGGAATGCCGTTTACGTAGTTTTGATAGTTGCTTTAGCCTTTTTTGTTCAAGAAAAAAGTCATTCTTCAACCTCTGATCGTCGTTTTTCTAATGAGGTTGGTACCTTCGCACTGACCAATCAAGAATCTGGATTTCGATTCAATTTATGGAAAAATACAATTGCAATAGCATCGGAAAACCCTATAATTGGTTGTGGGTTAGGAAATTACAAATTAAAAGCTATACCTGCCGAGAGCAAACAGCGTCAGGTTTGGGATATGTCTGTGTATAGCCACAATGATTTTTTGCAAGTTGCTGCAGAAACAGGATGGCTCAATATGTTGGTATATTTTTTGATTTTTTTGGTTGGTGGTATTTGTTCGCTCAAAACATTAATTTCTACCGAAAATGAAACCGAGAAATGGATTTCTATTGTGGTGCTTTCTAGCATAGCTGCTTATTTTGTAGATGCTTTTTTCAATTTTCCGCAACATCGACCAATAACTCAAGTGTTTTTTGTGATTTTTTTATTTTGGTCGATAACAATTTCTGAAAATAAATTTTTACCTATTAATATAAAACTAAATTCAAAACTTCTTTTGGCGATTATGTCGGTGTTAGGTTTTGCAACAATTATACCTAGTTATTATGCTTATAAATCATTGAAAGCACAAAATATTGTCATCGCAGATGAGTCAACCTTGAGCTATTCCTATGCTGTTATTGATGAAATGTTACCTAATTTTCCGAATTTGAATGTCAAAGGGCAACCTATTTTGGTTTCAAAAGCGGCTTATTTGATCAAAGAACAACAATATAAAAAAGCTGAAAAAATGCTGCATTTGGCAGAAAAAGACAACAGAAATGGCGTTTTTTCAGAATTCATGTTGGCAGATTTGTACTCAAAAGTAAATCAAAAAGATAGTGTTTTGAAGTATCGAAAAAAATGTCTTGATATGTATCCAATGGTCAATAGTTTCTTGAATAACTATATGTACTCATTAGTCGAAAAAAAGGATACACTCGCTGTTTTAGAACAAATAAAAAAAATAGAAACTTTAGATTTTACACCAACACTAATTAAAACAAGTGCAAATTTTATGTCCAATCTAAAAAGACCTATTGCAGATATAAAAAAATTGGTTCGTGTTGGACTGAAAAAATTTCCTAATGATACATTAATGATAAATACCGTTAAAAATTATGATAATTTTGAATTGATTAATCTCAACAAAAAACTGGCCCAATTATCTGAAAATCAATGGACAGAAAAGTTGGCTGTTTTTTTAGAAATGCTAAAAACGGATTATAATAGCCCCGTGTACAATCTTAATGTTGGTATATGCTATTTCAAATTAACAAAATCAGATTTGGCAATTCCATACCTTGAAAAAGCAGTAAACTCCAAAAAATTCAATAACGGATCACCAGAATTTGTGCTTGGAATTTGTTGTTTAAACACCAAAAACAAATCAAAAGGTTGTGAATTATTGAATATTGCTAAATCAAAGAATTATCCTGTCCCGTATAATATTTTTGATGGAAATTGTAAATAATAAGGTATAAATCAGACAAATAAATACATTAAAATGAAAGAAACTTTACCTAATTCTACAATCGAAAATGTTACTTACAACAATTTTATAGTTTTGTTTGTAGTAGCTGCTTATCTTTTTTTGGAATTTTTTCCAAATATTGGCCTTTTCGACAATTCAAGTTCGCAATATTTTTATATGGCATTGGTCAATTTTTTTGCAGCTGCTTATATCTATTTCAACCCAGAAATTGTGATTTCAAATCCGATTCAAATCCTTCAAAAGAGCAAACCATTTTTATGCTATTTGGGTTTTTTATTATTATCAACCTTATCAATATTGGTTGCTCGAAATTTTTCGATAAGTATTTTTAGTTTTACAAAATTATTGATAGGTTTTGGAATGTTTTTGACGCTTTTTATGTTGCTATCACAGCGATTGAAATTGATTTACCAAATTATTTTTTTGGTTGCATTAGCCACTTTTTTCCAAACATTTTTCAGTCTAATTGAATTTTTAGGGCTTCATGATCCAAAAAAAATAGGTTTTCTTTTGGCAAATTTAAAAGGAACTACTGGAAATATCAACATTTTTGCTGCAAGCATGAATGCAAAAATAGCCATGCTTTTAATTGGGTTTATCCATTTTAAAGACGCCAGAAAATGGTTTGTATTGATAGTTATATTTTGCGCTACTGCGGTTATTTTTTTAGTAAGTGCAAGAGCCGCATTTGTCGCATTAGGACTTGAATTGCTCACTTTTACGTTTTTTTATTTAAAGATTTACAAAATTAAAAAAGCAACAATACTACATTTGACGGCTATCTTAGTGTTTGTATTATTCGCTTTTGCCTTTTCCAAAAATGTTTTCGAAAAAGCAAGTCTTTCAAAAACAGGAAGATACGCATCTATCACAAACAGACTTCAGGATGTAAATGATGGTAAGGACGTATCAGCAAGTCGGAGGCTGTTTTTCTGGAAAAATTCTATAAAAATGATTGCCGAAAACCCGATTTTGGGTGTTGGAATTGGAAATTATATGTTGGAATCAATCAAATATGAACGTGAATTTCAAAATGATGCTATGGTGTCAAGTCATTCGCACAATGATTTTTTGGAAACTGCTACAGAGTCAGGTGTTTTATCAACGCTTTTTTATATTTCCGTTTTTTTATTGCTTGTTTTTATGAATTTGAAAAACCTATTTAGCAACAGCGAAAACGAAACCAAATTAGTTGCTTTATTGGCGCTCCTACTTATTTTTGGATATGGAATAGATGCTTTTTTTAACTTTCCACTTTATAGGCCTATAATGCAATTGTTTTTTGCAATTTGTCTCCTGTTTACAATTTTAAACAATTCCGTATCAAATGGCGTTATCAGTTTTTCATTTTCCAAAATTCATTTTACAGTCTTAAACATTTTGAGTGTTTTTGCCATTTTTATTTCAATAATTAATGTAACTGCCTCACGGTTTGAAAATGAAATTAAAGTGGATAAAAAAAATAAACAAACCAAATTGAGTGCCAATTATTTGATTGTAAACAAACCCTTTTTCAAACAAGTTGG